>NZ_AP023366.1:2250000-2550000 GCF_015097055.1 Effusibacillus dendaii | reverse complement strand
AATACGAGTTGATCTATCTGAATGAATACGAGAATCCACGAGCGCTTCGTAGAGCAATCACGGCCTATCTAAGATTTTATCACACCGAACGCCCACATCAGGCGTTGGGGTATGCTACGCCAGAAGAAATCCATGCGCGGGTCGCTTAAATCGCGCCTGCGTCCCATTACAATCGAAGGAGGACATAACTTATTTTTTTCGAAATTGTGTCTTGACAATGGGGGGCATTACAAAATACGGATGCTTCGTGTACAATTTGTCTATCTCATGCATCAACTGCACATTCTCCGGCGCTTCCTGCCGCGGCTCTCGCTGCCGGTACACGTTCGTACGGTGGATCCCCAAAAGCTCCGCCTGGCGCTTGATGCTGATCTCCCGGTGATCCCTCTCCACCATAGCTTGCCGCTCTCTTGCGGACGTCTTAGAGGCCAGATTTTTTTGAGCCAATTGACTTCCAGCGTCAGTTGGCCGACCAGCTTCTCCAATTGTTCCTGCTTCTCCTCATAGCTCCTTTTCATCTTTTCAGTGTTACTGCTAAAGCATAATGTCCAGAAGTTGACGGCGTAAGTTGTCCTGCTGATGACGGACAATCTGTCCGGCTCTAAATAATCATAAGGGAGAATCAAGACAATTCTCCCTGGATAACACGCTTGACCATATGATCGTCAATGATGCGATGTTTGTTCTGTGCGCCATAGATCAGGCAGTGCGTACACACCTTGTTAATGAGTCGGGCCGTACCGCTAGAGTAACGGTAGATATCGTCGATCGCCCCGTCCGAGAATATGTCATGCTCCGCTCCGGCGTAGGCCATATGTCGCTGGATATAGGCTTCGGCTTGCGCACGATCGAAGTGCGACAGTTTGCACTGCAGGTCGATACGCTGGCGGATCGCGGCGTAAGCTTGAAGGGAGAGACGATCCTACAGCTCGCTTTGTCCTACAAGAATGAGCGCCATAGGGCTTTGCGCATCCATCCTGAAGTTAAGCAGAAAGCGTACTTCTTCCAGCATCTCTCGGTCGAGCAGATGAGCTTCATCCACCACAACAACCGGCTGGAGCCTGTGGATGCCGCACATGAGCTCAATCTCTCGATGCAACTGGCGCTTGGCGTCACCTCGGTAGAATTTCTATTCGCATCCAAGTTGTTCGAGTAGCCCCTTGTAGAAATGACGTGGTGTAAGCTTAGAGTCGGACAGATACAACACCTTGAACTTCGCGGGGTCGAGTACCTCGGTGAACTTCCGGATTGTCGTCGTCTTTCCGGTGCCGCAGTCGCCGGTAACGACAGCGAACCATTGACGCTCGGCGGCATATTCGAGTCGCCCGAGCGTTTCTTCCAACGTGACCGATGCATACAGTTCGCTCGTCGGGATGTCTCGCGAGAAAGGGGAACGGCTGAGACCGTAGAACGACTTAAACATGGCCGTCCTCCTTACTGACCCGGCGGTAGGCGACCGCTGGAGCTTGCTGTGTTTTACGCACACGGCTACGCTCTTCCGCTGCAGCGAGCAGCCTTGACGTATCTGCCGGTTGCGGCCCAAGATGTTCCGGCAGTGGCGGACGTTTCCCGGCACGCTCGCCGATCACAAGTTCCCGCACCGTCCACGGCGCATGTCCTTCGTACTCAATGGTGAGCTCCGATATATCTGCCGGGTCGAACACGACATCGACCGTGCAGCCGATGAACGGAAGGCCTACTTCATACTTGCGGTCCATGAAGCTGATACAGCCGGATTTGTCCACTTTACGCGTTTCGCAATGCAGGAAGGCGTTCGCCAGTTCGACGGGATCTACAAACTGGAGCGCTTTCTTGTCGCTGCGATACGCCGTTTCCGGGCTGCACTTGTTCTCCAGGGCGGAATGCGGCTTGTTCTGATAACATTCCGACAGCCACCTTGGAACAGTTCGTTTAACCGCTCCAGCGTCTTCGGCTTCTCCAATGCCACCTCGCTTAGGAACGCATCGACGACACGATTGAACCGCTCCACCTTGCCTGTTGCTTCCGGCGAATAGGGCTTTGCAAACAACAGCCGAATTCCAAGCTTGGAACAGATGCGTGTCATGGACTTCGTGCGGTACTGCTTGCCGTTGTCGAAGTAGACCGCTTCCGGCACGCCAAACTTCTGGATGGCCTTGCGAAAACAATCTTCTACGATGGTCTTGTCCATGACCGGATAGAATTCGCCGTGCAACACAAAGCGTGTCGCGTCGTCAATAAATGTCACCAGAAACACCTGTTTCATGGCGCCACCCGGTCCGATAGGCAGGTACGGACCGTACTTAAGATCCGAGTGCCACAACCGATTGCGGTGGCGCTGCTGAAAGCGCCGTGCGGAGACACCGGACTGGGCGTACATCCGCATATGACGCGTGCTATAGCCGCGCTCTGCGAGTTTTTCCTGCAACGTACTGCGTTTAACCTCGCCAGGTTGAACGCGGCCTTCCCACTCCAGAATTTGAATGATCTGCGCCACGCTTCGACTTGGCACTTCCCGGCGTAGCAGGATGGCTTGTTCCAATACATCCGGCGGGATGGTTGGGCTCGACGGCTGTCGACCTTTGCCTTTGGGCTTTAAACCGGCAAACCCGTCCTGCCGGTACTTGGCCAAATACCGGCGCAACGTCCGCTCGGAAAGTCCTGTCTGCTCACAGATCCTTGCTTTGATTTCCCTGGCCTTGGCCGGGTCGAGTCCTTCGGCCAAAAGCGGTGACAAAAGCTGCATCCGCTCTGCAGCGATGGCCTCGGCTTTCTTCTGATCTTTCATCCATTTCACCTTCCTTGATAGACTTCGAGACGAGTCTATCGCAAGGAAGGTATGGACAAGAATGCAGAACGGGTATGTACCCATAAATTTGCATTGGCGATTGGGCGGACAATTCTCGCCAGCCAACCGGGGGCGTCCCCGACAAGGTGTCCAATCTTATGGTGTGCAGACTGTGAAGAGGTGGACGAACGCTTCACAGAGTCTTGGTCAAAGCGGATGGCGATGGATGAAAGACATCCGAACAAGTAAGTCGACTGTTCTTGAAACCAACGTCGCCAGCGCTGCAGCGTGGAGTCGTCTGCTGCAACGGATAGAGTTTCTGACATGGAAACCGCTTGCTCTATACATTCGGACTCATAACGTTTATAGGGCACGATGCAATCCGGGAATTCATGATGAATCCGACGACACCGTGAACAACGAAGCCTCCGTATGATGAACTGACGGCTTACTCCACAACTGCTTACCAGCTTACGCCGTCGGCTTCCAATAACAATAAGCTCATCTCCGCAACAAGGACAAGGAACCGCTTCTGCACACCGAACAAAAAACACCAGGGCTCTTCTCAACCAACTCATACTCTGTTACAATGACCATAGCTTGTGATGCGGGATGCTTCCGGTGAGTCTGCTCCTAACAGACACACGAACAATGGAAGCATCCTTTTCCTTTTTCTGAGATACGGTCATTATATTCGTCATCTCTCGGACAGGCAATTCCGTCAGCTTTCGGGCATTATGCTACAGCGGCAACATTTCAGCTGCCTTGCTTTCCCGTCCGAACACCATGGAGGCTCGCTCCAAAAATTCTCCTTTCCACCGGCTCAACATCACCGGACTGATTTCATACTTCCCGGCAATTTCATTCACCGTCTGCTCTTCCCTCAGCACTTCCAGTACGACCTTCGTCTTAAATTCTGCCGTATATCGATTTCGTTTCTCCATGTCCTCCGTATAACTTATTTATCTCCTCCTTGTGTCTCACCTTATGGGTTCATTGTATATAGTCCTCCAAGTTTTAAATTGAATTTTATACAATATTATAATACTTTTCGCAAAAAAAATTAAGAACAGGTTACTAAACCCTGCTCTTTTAATCAAATATTTTCTCAAGTTGCTGGTTTCAAATAGTGTTTATTTTCGATATAGTTTTGAAATACCATAATACAATAAGTGCAAAATTCATTAATATCCTCAAACCTTTTCTGAAGATCGTCTGGAGTAAATCTTTTGCCAATTTCTGAAGGTGATTCATTTCCGTGGGCAATAGCATTTCGTAAATCTACTAATTCCTGAATTCTACCGCCTATCTCTGGCCTTGGTAAAATGGGCTCTTGAATAGAGAAAGAATTCCAAATACTTTCAAGTTGTTTATATCTTATGTTCTTTCCATCCGTAGGAATTAAGTCATTAGGAAAATTAATAATATTATCTTGATCAAACAAATCAAAAAACTTCCATCTTCGTTCCCATTTTTTCTCGTTACCAATCATTGTTAAGGAAACAATATCATTATTTAGTGCAATACTTAAAAACCTTGGTCTGAACTGACTTATTTTTATATTTTCATTACTGATAATTTGTAAGGTAGTTGAAATACATGAACTAAGAGTGTATTCATATATTCCATATAACTGAACAAAAAACAAACCCTTCATTGATGTTATTGCAATATTGGGGGGGTGAACCCTTTTACGATTTTCCGAAATTCTGATATATTTTATTGTTTCCCTAACTTCAATTAATCTTCTGGTGGACTCTGATTTAATATTCTCAAACATTACTTACCCTCAAATTTAGATAAACAATACTCAATTCTTCTTCTTACTTTAGGATTAGAATTCGTTGCTCCTGAAGTTAGCGTTTTTAATTCAGAAGATTGAATCCACTCTTCAATACCATCTGTAACAATCTTACCATTTTTTTTGTATGCTAAAGCAGCCCCTACTGAGACCGCTTCAAACAAGTTAAAAGGAGTTGTCTTTAATCTTCTGGTAATTCCATTGGGAAGCGCAACAGCTAATTCTGAAAAAACAGCCATAAATAAATTTCTATTATATTCATAATCAAATTTTATACTTGCATTCTTCATAAAATCATTTAAAAAACCCACAACACTATGTTCAAAATTTTGGTAATTATGAAGGTATGCAAAAAACCGCAACACCAATTCTTCAGGTGTCCCATCATTTTCTTTTTCTTTAGGCAATTTAACAACTTTATTAAATTCCTCTTTTTGTGCCATTTCTTTCAGGAAATCATTAAAGGGACCACGAAATATACAACTCCTAATTTCTTGATCACTTAATCTGATCCCACCAGTATTCAGCCTTTCAAAAAGGTCAAATCTGACATTAAGGTCACTTTTATCACTGAGTGTTGTTATTTTTAGAGGTTTAAGAATAAAATTTAATTTTATTGAATTAGGTAATTCATGGAATGTCAACCCATTTAAAGTTGATAATTTCTCTAACCCCGTAATGGTAAGTGGAGCATTTAACCCTACTTTTGCTAATGCTTTTTCATCGCCAGCAAAGTGAACAATAGTACTAATTCTCTGAACTCCATCAATTACTTCCCAAGTACCATCCGCATTTGTGGCCATAAACAAATTAGGAATGGGAATACCTAGAAAGATAGATTCTACGAGAACCGATTGGCGTTTTTCATCCCAACGAAATTGACGTTGGTATTCTGGCGCTATGTTTATTATGTCTTCAGAAACCATGTTTATTATTTCTTTTACACTAAAATCATAAGAATCGAAATCAACTTTTAGCTTTTGCTCGTTAAGTTGATTCATTAGATTTTTCATAATATAGCACCCCATTCAAATAATCCCTATAACAATCGTACCACAATAGAGACTTGTTTATAACACCTGATTATTCAAACATGATTTTCTGCTTGAGAACTTTATATATAAAAACACTGAATTCTATTCGTAACTAAATACGCATAAGGTACAGTCAATTTCCTTTACCATCACTTGTGATACGGTTCTGCGCTCCTTTTTTGCTGGTAAACATATATCGTCACCGAGCCATAGGGAGATTTGCTTAAGTTCTTTCCGATCTTTGGACACATGAATTTCCTTAATAATTGCCCTAATCAACTCTTTCTTCTCCTGCTCATCAGCTAGGTCAAACAGTTCGTTGAAGTTCGCCAATATTTCCACCACTAAATTGGCGTTAATATCCACCCTTGATTGAAGTTTTGTTAGTTCTCTTTCAACTTTCTCTATCATTTCGGTCATTTCGTCAATCTCTGATTGAAGTTTACTCGAAAGTCGATTGAAATTGACTGCTTCCAGTTCCCCGGCAAGATACTTTTCATCAAGACTGTTTATTTTTTTCTCATGTTCAGCCTTCCTAAGGTTCAGTTCATTAAGGTTTGCTTCCAAGGGGGTTTTATCCCTTTTGTATCCTTCATCAATTTTGTCTAAAATATCTTCAACTAAATCCATATCGGCTATAAGTTCTTTCAGCACATTTAATACTTCCTGCTCTATCCAATCCGCAACAACAAGATTTGAAGAACACGCTACTTTTCCTTTTTGATGGTATGCCTGGCACATATAGTAACGATAGAAACCTTTATCCCCCCGTTTCTTGTTCTTACTCATAACCATTCCAGCACCGCATGCAGGACATTTCAAGACACCGGATAGGAAAAAGTTACCGCTATACGATTTGATAGGGGTAAAAACTTCAGCATTAGCCTTATTCACAGCCTGAACTTTCTCCCATAGTTCCATTGAAATTATAGGCTGATGACTACCTTTACGCTCAGGCATTACCTCTACCTTACCTTTCCTGCGCTTTATGTTCCAGTCCTCTTTCTTCCCCCATGTATTTAATCCCGCATATTCCTTGTTATTCAAAATCGTTTTAATTGCTATTGTACTGAAATTGTTTCCCTTTTTTGTCTTGTGACCACAGCTATTCATTATGTTTGCAATTGTCTTGTATCCATGTCCTTCTGCTCTAAGTTCAAAGATTTCCCTAACTATTTTCGCCTCTAACTCATTAGGCACGAGTTTTTTATCCACAACATCATATCCAAGCATTAATCCCCCGTTGAACTCACCGTTGCTTGCCCTCTTTTTCATTCCACTCTTGACCCTGTTTATTATCACTTTCCGTTCATATTGAGCAAATGTGCCTTGAAGACTAATGAACATTTGTCCTTCAATGGTGGATGAATCAATATCACAAGTACTCACCAATAATTTCATATCTCTGGGAATCAATTCATCTTCAATGAGAATTAGTATATCTTTATTACTTCTGGAAAGTCGGTCGAGCCGCCAAACAATGATTGCATCAAACTTCTTGTCGGCCATGTCTCTAAATAATCGTTGAATCTCAGGTCTATTGTAATCTTTTCCTGAGTATCCACCATCGGAGTACACATCATATATCGTGTACCCCTTTTTCTGGGCATAGCTGATAAGCTCCTCTTGTTGAGCTTCAAGTGAGTATCCTTCATTTCTTTGTTCTTCCGTACTTACTCGTGTATAAATGGCTGCAAATTTCTCTTGTTTCATCGTTTCCATCTCCCATCTTTATATGAATGAAAAGGATAGACGCTTTAATAATTCAAACGTCTATCCTTTTAAATTTATTTTTCCGTTACTATTTGTTGAGCATACTTTCTAACAAGTTCTGCAAGTGTTCTTATTGCCTCTAATCTTTTGATTTCTGCCTCAGTCAATTTTACTAACGAGTTTTTCTCGGTCTGCATCTGGCGCTCTCCTTAGTTGTCTTGTTCATTACCGATACTGTTACTGTTAGAATTTTTCTTGCCGCGAGACTTAAGACCGTTCATCAACGTATATAATATATCCTCCCTAGTAATCTGAAGCATTTCTTCTTCGAAGCGTTTAGATTCATTGAGTGAGGAAAGAAGACTCTTGATTATATAAAAATTAACATTATGATCGTGGGGGGTTCTCTCAAATCTTGCTAAATGCCTAATAGCTGCATCGAGCGCATCAATTCGTGCCTTTGTCTCCTCCTCCTCTTGATACAACCCTTCTAGATATTCACGCACTTCTTTAGTTTTCTTAGATTCTTGCAATTTTGGATTCATCATATTTTTGGCCTCCTTGAAATTGAATTCATAGGATATATATTTTTTGAGGCCATTTTTTTAGGACTCCAGAAAAAAATTTGAAACTTTTTTCGTAGACCACTTATCTAGCAAAGGAAAGTGTTAACACGAATTATAGGATTTTTCGCAAAATCAACACAACCCATCTTATATTGTGAAAAACACTGTTGTATCTCTTCCCGTACGGTCTTTTACTTAAAAATGATTTGCACCAGTCGATTAAGCAGCCAGCAATATCAAACTCGGTTCCTCAATTAACTGTCCCCATTGTTCCATTGCCAACCGGTTGAAATCAACGTGATACGGGTGAGCAAGGGTTTCTCTTACCCTTTCTCGTATATGATGGATGTACATATCGATTCCGTCTCTCATGTTTCGAGCCTGTCCTGACCGTTTCTTAGGAAGTTTACTCCAATCTAGTACCGCCGCCGCAAAATATTTCTCGTTCCGCTCCGGAAGATACCTGTCCACATCCGAAAGCAAGATGTTCTTGTCAGGGTTGTATACAATCTCAATACAGCTGAACTCATGGTCAATCGCAATGCTTTGCTTCTCGAATCGATGGTGACGGTGTTTTCCATAATCTGCACAATTCTCATTTTTTCTGTCGTTTTCTTTCTTGGGTTCATCGTATACTGTATTTGTTACTGCCATTTGTAACGGTCGCTCTTGAACTTGTGGTTCCTGCTGCCCAAGCAATAACCCACATAGTTCTTCTAACAGCGGCTTCCATGCTTCCCTTGCTAACTCGTTGAGATCCACTTGAGACGAGGGAGCAAGGGTTTCTTTTACCATTTTCCGTATATATGGCGATACTTTCTTACTTTCTTCCTTTTTCATCAGCATACGCGCCTGTTCTGCCCGTTTCTTCGGAAGACTGTCCCAGTCAGTAATCACCGCTGCAAAGTATTGCTTGTTTTGCTCAGGTGGATGATGCAGCAATTCTGCTAATGGTATTCTCTGTTCTGGCTTGTAAACTATTTCGATTCGGGTCAATTCGTGGTCAATTACTATGTTTTGATTTTCTAACAATTCCAACTGCTTGTTATATATCTTGCAATGACCATTCGTCTTCCGTTGATGCTTCTCCCCGATATAGAGTGTCTCTTTGAATTCCCCCAATTTTCGACGACCATCATGAGGAATAACCACCACATTATCCATTGAAGTCTTTACATCGTAGGCAATATCACAGCTAACAAAGTAAATGCCGCTGGCAACACGGCGCAGAGCATCCAGCAATTCCTTAAAATGAAAGTAATACTCAGGTCTTGTTTCTAACCGCAACGTGTATGACATGCCTTCCGGCTCAATCCAGTTTCTATAAAAAACATGCAAATAAGCACCGTCTGCCTTCTTCAAATGCAATTGATAACTGTACCCTTCACAATAAAAATACTGTTTATACAACTCCCCACTCTTAACAGCCTTGCCCACTAAAGCATAGTAGGCGCTTAACGGCACATCTGTATATTCCATTACGAATTTGTCTATTGATACCTTTGCTTTCATAGCTTGCTGCCCTCCCATTCTCCTACACTTTTTACTGACTACGATTTGTATTTTTTAAGACTTACTCGACTAATTAAGTAATTATCGGACACCTTGCCTTTCAACGTGTGAAAAACGCAAAAAAGCACTTGAAATCACCAATAAAAGTGTTTTCCAAGTGCTTTAAGTGTGTTTTCTAGGTTTTCAGAGTTTGGGCAAGTTAGCAGTATCCCTTAACCAAAATCGAATACTGTACGAACAGTATGACACATGGGTTGTCTAGAGTCAATAAGAATTTTCTGACCTTACGAGATGGTTCGCTCTCGTTTATTTCTCTCTGGCTCGGTGTCATTTGTGGTATGCTCCCAAAAAAATGTCATCTCGCCCGGTTCTCGTTGGTCTGCGTATAGCCTTCCAGTTTCCTAGTCGATAACTCCAAGCATCCGACGCATCTCTATCTCCATTTCTCGTAGACACTTTTGCTTTTTTTGCAGTTCGTCAAACCATTCCATGTCCTTGGTTACTAATGCCATGTCAATCAGTTCATTGTAGTCTTCTGAACGCATCATCGTCGGCTGTTTGGGTTCACTCATCTGCTCATCCTCCCATCTTTCTTTCGATCAGCTTATCTGTCTAGCCTTGTTCCACAACTGGCGGCTAATGATACGAGGAAATACGTCTTTCTGCCGAATTCCGTTCCGCTCCTTTAGCCCGTTGTACATATTGAAACCTGTATACGTCTCGTTGTTCAAAATGTTTTGTACCTGCACCACTGTCCAAGCCTTCCCTGTCTTGGTTGGTATGCCTGATTGGTTCAACTTGCAAGCGATTTTGTATGGATTATTCCCCTCAACATAGAGTTGAAATATGTTCTTTACCGTTTGTGCTTGTTGCTCGTCTACGATAATCACACCATTTTGTACCCGATACCCATAGGCAGGTGCGCCGCCAGCATATTTATTTCCCTTGGCAGTGGCAATCCGTCCGACTTTTGTCCGCTCATTAATGGTCTTCCGTTCAAACTCTGAAAAAGACCCTATCATTTGCAGGAACATCATTCCCGACGGTGTAGATGTATCAAAATTTTCCGATACACTAATGAAGGCAATTCCTTTCGGTTCCAGTTCATCCTCTATCAATAAAATCAAGTTTCTCAACCTTCTGTGTATACGGTCTGCCTTCACCACGACAATTCCCGTCACTTCATTTTCAACCTGCTGAACATATTGCATCATATCCCTGTATCCGTCTCGTTCGGTCGTACTACCACTTTCTCCTTCATCCTTAAATATTCCTGCCAGTTCCCAACCTTGGCTAATACAGTACGCCTCAATCTTTTTTACCTGTTCCGCTATGGAAGTATTCTCGATCTGGCTATCTGAAGAAATACGAGCGTATCCAACCACTTTCTTCATTGTCACGTTACCCATGTCCAGTGCCTCCTTTTTTGTAAACACTATACGACCCAGATTAAGGAAATTACAATTACTTTTACGAATATTCGCCTTGATACACCATAACAAAGGGATTTTAATAAATATTTCGGCACACAAGGTTATACGTTCTCACCGTCAAAAGCTAAACAAAAAAGGAGCCGACAAAGCTAAACGCCTTGTGCCCCTATGCTAATTGCCATGTTTGTGTCTTGCTTGTCGGATTATCTCTGCCAGTTTATCTAATGCACCATCGCTTTCAGTTACGTTTAGTTCTAACAGCCTGCTGTTTTCGCGTATCAGGTTTGCTTTATTCAACTGTACCTTTGTAATTGCTTCTTCCAGTGCATTGATGCGGCGCATATCCGGCTTATCTTTCTGTTCCTCATTTCTAATCCGTTGCATCATACGCCTAATGCGTATTTCACATAACCGGAACTCATTTTCAACCTGTGCTTTCGGGTCTGTTGCCACCTGGGCAAATAGCTCCCGTTCTTCGTCCGTCAAAGTATCTAGCCAAATGGTTTCATACAGTCCGTGCTTCAATGCGTTTGTATTGGCTTTTAGCTTTGAAGGGTCTTTCGGTCCCGTGGACTTTCCGCCATGTAATCGACACCTTCCATTCTTTAGAGCGGCTTTCTTACAAGGTTCTCCGCTTCTCGTTTTGGCTCCACATAGCCTTATCTCCATTTTTTCACCGCCTAACCTCAATTCATGGGGTTCGTTTCCCTAACCGAGGGGAGGGGAACAAGTCCCCAGCCCTTTAACCTCATGTCTATTTCAACTCATTTTCAGCTTGTTTCTTTTGGACTTTTCTCGCTAGGTAGGCATTAAACTCATCTTGCAATCCTACTCCTGCAACAAACTCCATATAGCTTTCTAAAAGATTGAATAATCTTGTGTGACTTTCGTTTGCCAAGTTTAGTTCTTCAAGTAAGAATTGCTCCATTGTTTGTTCCATTTGTCTATTCCCCCTGTGCATTTTGTTGTGCCTTGCGTTCCCAATATCGCCGCTCGTACTCTTTTTGCTTCGCTTTATTTTCTGGCTTCTGCCGCCACTTCCGCTTATATTCCCTTTCATATTTCCTTCTGTATTGTCGCCTTGCTTCTAGCGCTTGTGGGCTTAACTTGGACATACCTAGTCCTCCACTTCAATTTCAATTAAATCCTTGTCGTCCACTATTTCAATTTCTACCTTACTCAACTCGGTTTCCCTCCAATTCTGCTAGTTGCTCTACCGCACAAACTAAAAGCTGTTCCGTTACTTGTACTCGTTCCTCTGCTCGTTTTACTATCAGGATCGCTTCTTCCTTCGCTCCCTCGAGTTCCCTTTGTTGTTTAGCTAACACGCTTTCGTTGTAACTAATATTTGCTTTTAACGCAGATGCTTGACGTTGTAAATCATCAATCCGGCGAAGTGCTTCCAGTCTTGGGTGTCCGTCTTTTTCGTCGCCTAACTGGTCATAGTATTCAGCCTGCTCTAACAGCCGCTTTGCTTCCACCGCTGCTTGCGAATCCCTGCTTTGTCTCAATTGTTGCGCTTGTTCCCTTAACTCCTTTGCCTTCTGCCAATACTCTCTGATCTCATCCATAATTGCGTCATACTCTGCTTGCGCCTGGGCAATCAAACCCACTTTCTTTTCCTTTACCGCTTGTACTTTCCTTGCCATTGTCTTTTCCTCCTTAGTGTTTTTTGACATGCAAAAAAGGCTCACTCCAATGCAAGGTGGAATAAGCCTTCTAAGTTTTTGCAAGCATTTATCTCAAGGTTTCTAAGTGTGTATTGTTTGTTGATTGTATTTTAAGACCTTTTACCTTTGATGTAAATATCTTCTCACTTATTGTTTTTTAATACCGGATGCTCCCAGTATGTATTTACTACATTTTTTAGATTATTCCGGTCAAAGTTTGACCAATTAATTTTTGCTGCCTTTTCTTTATCTATCGTTATCTTTAAGACTGGCTCCGTTTGTTTATTCCCGTATGCATCAACCAGCGGCAACTGCCAAATTAACGTAACTTCCTGAACTTTATCAATAGTGAACAGTTTTTTCAATACATTAGTTGATTCTAATAGTATTCCGCCTTTCGTCATGTTGTTTGTCAGGTTTTCGTTGGCATGAAGTGTAGCAACCACAATCTTATCATTTCCATCCGCAGTTCCTAAATGATCATTCACTTGCAAATTGATTATTTTCGGCTCCCCGGTATTGGCTGTTTCCCCTAAAGTGTCAACGATAACTTGCCTCACTTCAGCTTGTACATTGTCTTCTACCTGCTGACTGTTCCCTGTCACTATCTTTTCTTGCCGTTTTGGTGAATCATCAAGTGCTGAAAAAACTAACGCCACTGCCGTAGCCGCAATTGACAATAGTACTATGATTCCTAAACACCCGAGACATCCTTGCAGAAAACTATTGCTTTTTTTTCCTTCCTTTTGTGTACTTGGGTTCATTGAAGCGGCTTTGTTTGCCGCTTTGTCATTAGTTTTGTTTGCGCTGTTGCTCACAGTTCTAGCAGCATTTTTCCCCTGACTCATTAATCTGCATCCTCTCTCCAGAAAAAGTTTCCAAACACAAGCACTATTATACGAGCTTTCGATACTTTTTAGTATTATTTTTTAATACTTATAAACCTATTACCTATGCTTATCCCATTGTCTACACTTCTTTTGAGGTGTTCAAAATGGCAGATATCCTAGAATTCGTAGGTAAACGAATAAGAGATATACGCAAGACTAAAAATTTGTCCCAAGAGCAACTTGGTGAAAAGTCAGGGTTTCACTTTACTTATATAAGTGGGCTAGAGCGTGGCGAACGGAATATATCACTGGTTAACTTAGCGAAGATTGCGAAAGCACTTGAAGTTAACATTCACGACTTTTTTAACTTTGAGCAAGAGTTAAGCGAGGAAAAACAAGCAATCATAAATGAGATCGTACTGTTGCTAAGTAGTCGTGAGGAAAGACAGGTTACAATGGCAAAAAACATTTTGTCTGAAATTTTCCGCACTTTCCCCCAACATAAAACTTGAGGTCTGGATTGACTTCGTTTTACAATTCCCCAAACAAAAAACTAAGCTGTTGGGATAATTCCCAACAGCCTATCAACTACTCTAAATCAGCTAAAAGAGTACTTAGATCATTGAAAATTTTAGGTTTAATTCCACCTAGGTATTTCCTGATAAGAGTATATCCACTTTGACCTGTCCTTACCCACGACTCTCCATTTTTTTCATAGGTTCCGTCAAGAACAAGTGCAATTTTTACTCCAACTTCACTTATATCCAACATTTTTGAAGCCAGAGTGCCTTCAAGAAGATGTTTCCCCTTTGGGTCTATTGCCCAAATAGTTTTTTGACCCCATAAAAGAAAATCCGGTCTAAACGTACCACTATCTACTCCATAAACAGGAATTGGAATACCGTAGCCAAAATTAGTTCCTGGGTTCCTAGTCCATAACCTGCCAGTTTCATCAAGGGCTTCTGCAACACGAATTTCAAAAGGATTCATCCCATTATATTCCGGATGAACAGCGTTTTTATATTTTCTGACTTTATATCGATCTTCTTTGGCGCTCCCCACCCCCTTTACGTCTGGACTAATAAGTCTAAAGGGTGGTACTTTATAAGATTCGATCCCTAAACTGATCAGTTGTATTTGATTTTCTAAAGCATCCTTTATCTCTTTTACACATCTCTCTAGGTAGCCGATCGCAGGTGATCCCCATTGTATTTGTTGATTCATTTGTGGTGACAACCGCAAATCATTAGTAAATATTGTTCCAGTACTATTAACAATCCTAGAATCTATTCGCTGAAGACGGTTTACAAGAAATTCCCATACAGTAATACTGTCACCATAATCTTTCGACTCTTCTCTTATTAGGTCAGGGTTTTCGCCCTTAGCAACCTCATAAACCCTTGTTAAGAGATGGCCTTTCGCTTGCCGTTCTGCCTCATCAAGCAATTTCACCGCATCAAGAACTATTTTATCATTTTCTGATGGTTTGCCTCTGGACATATAAACAACGGGAACTTCCGCCGTAACTCGAGGAACAACTTCACGGCTAGGAGGTAGAGGTAGATCCTCCTTAATCCTTAATATTTCATGCCCCTCAATTTCCAGTTCACTCTGGGTTTGTTCAATAAGTTTTGCGAACTCCTCATCAGGGATATTAAAGTAAAAATATGCTGAATTCAAATCTGGATCACTAAAAGGATTAGCATTAGGTTGACGAATGAATCTACCTATCTTTTGAACAATATCTGTTTGGGATCTTCCTCGATCATCAATGTAAGCCACATAGGCTAACGGCTCGTCCCACCCCTCCCGTAAAGTGAGATTCCAAATGATATGTGTAAATCCGCCTTTCCTTAAAACCTCAGGAGATCTTTCTACTGCCTTTTTTCCAGTGTAAGTATCTATAATTCCCAGATAGGAACCATAACGCTCATATAAAACATCTTTTGCACCATTTAGGTGAACTGCAACTTTATCTTTCTGCACTCCAAGCTTTATTAAAGCCTCCCATACATCTATTCCACGTTGGGTAGTATTAACAATGAAACATGCGATAGGAGAAAGATTGTGTTCTTTCAGTTTTTCTGTTAACTCGTTGTATTTAGTTTGTGCTTCTTGAACAGCACTTTCAGTCGATGTATTACATTCTGTGAAATAAAGCCTATTCTTAAGGAGTCCTGCTTCTACAACCCATTTTGTTGGAACAGCAACAGTCCGTTCTTGCAGAGAAAACTCTCTCTCTTCCTGGCTTTCGCCAGGGAGGAGATAAGCCAAATCAGAAGGAAACGGGCTGGCAGAAGCAAGAATAAAAGCCTTAGGATTAATATCAGCTAAACGTCTAAATTGTTCAGCAGTAGCACCATGACCCTCATCATAAAACACATATAGATTTCTATGCCGTGATTCAACTCCCTGATTTATCTTTGAAAGCATTTCCCAACGAGAAAGGGCTCCATAAACACCACGATGATGAATACGAAGACTATCTCCGTCCTGATTAAAAGATGCAACTGTCGCCAAAAGGATAGTTAGTCCTTCTTTAGCTGCCATTGTATTCATCCAATCAGTTACGCTCATTTCACTTAAGAGATAGACTTGTGTTCCTTTTGGAAGTAGCTCGGCATACTTTCCACCGGGGCGTAAATTTTCGTATGTTTGAGAAATAACTGCACCACGAGAAGTTGTCCACAAGATAATACCAGTTTTGAGATGACCTGCCGTAACAGCAAGAATTGGTGTCTTACCTGCTCCTGTAATTGCCTTAAGACGACTAACAAAAGGCTCTAACATTCCCGTTGTTCGGCTATATACAGGTTTAAACTTTTCAGATGGATACTCCTGAACCATTGTAGCTAGTTCACTTGCTGCTTTTACTTGATAAGGTTTTAGATCATCTAAAGTAATTTTCATTCACATTCTTCCTCCGCTTCCCCATCGAAACCCGTTATTCCAAGTTTAGCTAATATTGCATCTGGGATCTGGTGAAATCTATATATATTGTCTGCAACGGGCCCCTCGTTAGCTGCGGCATAAATGTGAATCGGCTTGGAACACCCTTGAGACTCTGCCTCTTGAATAATTTCCTTTAACACCTCTATTGTTAATGTTCGTCCATCTTTACCGGATTCCCATACAAGGGCAATGCCGAACCCTGATCGTGTTTGTCCAATTAGATAACGATGTCCTTCAATGCGACAGTCGATTCGATTAGATTCTTCCTCAGCAACTTGTAATATCACATCGGCAAGGCTCTCACGATCAGATGCCAAAATATCTTTTTTAGTAATGGCTTTATCGGCACGAAAATAAGTAAACCCTGTATCATAAGTAGAATGCTTCTTTTTATCTGCCCACTTACCAGTTATTACTCTACGGATTCGTTCTGCAGTAATTTTATCAGTATAATCTTCTTGATTAATTTTAGTGTTTTTACCGACGAAGCCTCCCTCAATAAGGATAAATCTGCGATTTCCACCATATTCATGGTTTAATTCTATTATTGCATGAGCTGTTGTTCCTGATCCTGCATAAGGATCAAGAACAATACATTCAGGATCTCCCCAAGTAACTAGATTGATGAGCTTTTTAAGGATCTCGTGATCTTTAGGATTTTTAAAAGCATTTTCGTCACCAAAAATAGACTTTACCAACATTACCGAGCCGCGAGCATCCTTATTGATCACCGATGTAAAAACATCTTTTTCTCTTCCCTCAAGCAGATATTTTTTAATTTTCGGTGTACCCTTATCAACCTTTTTCCATATTATTCTATCATCATCTATGAGTTTTTGAAATTCTTCAGGGGTAGACACAATCCATCCTTTCGGTGGCTTTCTAACTGGACGCCCAGTTTCGGGATGAAATACATCATAGTCCGGACCTCCTCCACCTGGCCAAGAAGGATCATCCTCCTTATAAGGGCCAAGTAAATCGCTCTTTGAATCAACACCTACGTATTGCCTTACTGTCCATAAGGGGCTATCTTTCTTTATACCTTTTACCGAATGTTTAAGACCTTTTATAATTGCTTCATAATCATCACTATGAATCTCTCTCAGCCGTCTGTACTCTGCTAAATGGTCTTCAAGCCCTGGTTTTACTTCTCGCCACTTTCCCTTTTCCTTTACTTTTGCATCCAATTCATCTACATTGCGTGCCCATACAAGCATATATTCATGTCCTTCAGAAAAGTAAGTTGCATCATTTTTTCTTGATCTCTGCCAAATTAATGTAGCAAGTCTGTTTTTTGGTAAAAAAATCTCCTCCATTAACATCCACAATCTTGGAAGCTCATGTTCATCAATTGAAATAATAATTACTCCAGTTGGTTTCATAAGTTTTTTGGCTGCCCATAATCTAGGAGCCATATGATTAATCCATTTAGTATGACGGTTAGGGTCATCAAGTGAAACAATCTCACTACTGCGCCCGTGGGTTTTCCTATTTCTCTTCACTTCTGATTTCGACAACATAAAATCATCATTATAAGTGAGAGAATCGCTACCCGTATTATAAGGAGGATCCATATAAATCACGTCTATTTGTCCACGGTAATCTTTTAAGAGAGAAGTCATAACTGATAGATTCTCACCATCTATTATTAAGTTATCACCTTTTGATGGATTGAGTGACTTCTCAGGAACGGGAATCAATTTGACGGGCCGTACTTTTTCAGCCAAAAAACGCTGCCTTCCCCTCCATTGAAGAGTAGCATCCAAATTTTCCTCTGTTGATATAAACGGTGTAAACACTTTGCTTAAACGCAATTCTTCCTCTTTCTCTATCAACAGTTTTATAAGTTCATCATGGGAAAGATTATGATATTGTTTTTCTGGATTTCCAATTATAAGTTCTTTCATATTGGCCTCCAAGCCCTTTAGCATGTTTCACTATATTTAAAAAACCTAACAAACATAGACGTTTGATTCTAACCATGCGGCAACTAACACTTTTGCTCAATTAGAAGAATTTTGACACTTATAATATAATTTCCTTCTTTATTTGTCCTTATCATTGACTAATTTATTTATCATTAATTCGTCAACTGTAAATTCAAACCTTTGTTTTACCATCACTTGTGATACGGCTCAGGACGGTTGATCTTAATCTATTCTATCAATTAGAGAATATGAAGAAGCTCGTTATCAAGACACAATGACAGTAAGTTCATGCATAATCAAAAATATATGGATGGCGACTCTTATACCTAAAACAGCTCAAACCCAAGATTGATTTTTTATGGAGTGAATCATAGTACGAACTCTACTGTACGTATAAACAAAGAAGCCTCAAAACCACCGGCAGCATGGATCTGAGGACTTCCGTTTACAAGTCAACGGCTTCCTTCACCGCTGGTTTTAGGAATGCCCGTTGGCCGATTCGTATTTTCCTGACCAACGCCACCTTGTTGCTGTACCTGTCCCTTGTGCATTTGACTGCGGTCGGGATGAACCATCTTTCCGCCAAGATGTCCCGTGTAAGAAAGCAACCCGACTCCCACCAACATAACAAGCAGATACACGAGATTTTTACCGATATCTACTTTCTTTCTCCAAAGAATCCCCAATCGAACTAACGTTAACAAGATGGAAAGCATCATCGTCAATTTTCCGAACAGCTCATGTTGGGGAAATAAGGGATTTCGCTCGCCTTCAGGTCCAGTAATCACCGCTGCGATGGCGCCCAACGTCCCAATAACCAGACAAAAGAGACCTGCGATATGCCAATCCTTCTTCTTTAAAATCGTGGCAAGAAGATCGAACACAAAGCTGAACAACAACATGGCAATCGGGATGTGGATCACAAGAAAATGCGCATTTCGAATCAGATAACTCATGGCTCCCTTTTTCCTCTCCTCATACAAAATTTAACTATACATTTCCATGGACGTTGTACCATCTAAAAATTAAAATTTCATGAATGCGATGCAAAAGGTTTTTTAATAGAGTTTAAATTTTTCCATTTTAATGCCCAAGAATTCAGACATGATACTCCGTATAAACGAAACAAGCTCTTCACCTAAAAGGCGAGAGCTTGTCTTTCATTACCGGGATGCTATAGTGCCTGCATGATATTGTGAGTATATATAACTGATAAAGACTGAAGATGGATTACATGTGAATCACGCTCGCTGGGGAGCGCTTCCCTCCAGATGGGTAAAGAAGAATTGCTGCCGCATGTTGCTCGGGGGTAGATATTCCCAGGCAATGGCGGATCATATCGACTCGGACTAACGGACCAGGTGTCTCACAGAAAAAACCGCCTCAAGCAACTGAACCAGAGTCAGATTGCCCGAGGCGGTTTGTTATTCTTTGTTCAGATTACGCTTCTTCGATTCCTTCATACATCGGGTATTTGTCGCATAGAGCACGAATCCGCTGCATCGCTTCATTCAACCTCGGCTGATCGGCGGCACTCCGAAGCGTCAGACTTATGATATCAGCCACTTCCACCATATCCTCTTTTGTAAATCCGCGCGTTGTGACAGCTGGCGTTCCCATCCGAATGCCGCTTGTTACAAAAGGACTTTGCGGGTCGTTTGGAATCGCATTTTTATTGACGGTGATGCCCACTTCGTCCAGCAATTTCTCCGCTTCTTTACCGGTCAGGCCAATGTTGCGCAGATCCACCAGCAGTAAGTGATTGTCGGTTCCGCCCGACACCAGGTTGAAGCCGCGTTCCGTCAAAGCATCTGCAAACGCCCGCGCGTTGTCAATGACCGCTTGCGAATAATCGGCAAATTCCGGTCGCAGCACTTCCCCAAATGCAACCGCTTTGGCAGCGATCACGTGCATCAAAGGGCCGCCTTGCGTACCTGGAAAAATCGCCTTGTCAATCTCCTTGGCGTACTGCTCCTTGCAGAGAATCAACCCGCCGCGCGGTCCGCGCAGCGTTTTGTGTGTGGTAGATGTAACAAAATCCGCATACGGAACAGGGTTCGGATGATGTCCGGTTGCTACAAGTCCCGCGATATGCGCCATGTCAACCATCAGGTAAGCGCCCACCGAATCTGCAATTTCCCGCAATTTGGCAAAATCAAACACGCGCGGATAGGCGGAAGCACCCGCCACAATCATTTTCGGTTTGTGTTCTTCCGCCAAACGGCGCACCACATCATAATCGATACGGTGTGTGTTGTCATCCACTCCGTAAGGCACGAAATTATAATACTGACCTGAAATGTTGACCGGACTTCCATGCGTCAAATGACCGCCGTGCGCCAGATTCATACCGAGTACTGTATCGCCCGGCTTTAGAAACGCGAAATAAACAGCCGTATTGGCTTGTACGCCGGAATGAGGCTGTACGTTTGCATGCTCGGCGCCAAAAATTTTCTTAACCCGCTCACGCGCCAAATTTTCCACAATGTCTACATACTCACAGCCGCCATAATACCGTTTGCCTGGATAGCCTTCCGCATATTTGTTGGTCAACACCGTACCCATTGCTTCCATGACAGCACGGCTGACGAAGTTCTCAGAGGCGATCAGTTCGATTTTCGAACGCTGCCGCCCCAACTCTTTCTCAATTGCTTCCGCCACTTCACGATCCACCAAATGAAGATGTTTCATTTCTTAAGCCCCCTCAAATGTTCATTCCGATTCTTCCAGTATGTAAACGGTTCTTCCTCCACCGATCAATTTCGGACGGGTTGTAGCCAGCGTGATGTGCGCTTGTCCAATCGATTGGATCTTGGAGCGCAGCGGGACGGCCACCGGACGCAGATGCATGCCAATGAACGTGTCCCCGATGTCTATACCGGCATGTGCCTGAATATGCTCCGCCAAAACCGGTTGCTTCAGTCTGCGAAAAGCTTCCGACGCCACCGCGCCGCCCGCACGCGGCACCGGAACTGCCATCACTTCCTCAAGCCGGTATTCTTGTAACGTACGGCGTTCCACCACCAAAGCCCGATTGAGATGTTCACAGCATTGAAACGCCACCTGAAATCCGAATCGGTCGCGGGCCGCCAATACACCGTCCACGATTGCTTTCGCCACGTCAACCGAACCGGCCGTACCGATTTGACGGCCGATCACCTCCGAACTGGAGGCTCCGACCACCAAAATCTGATCCGGCCGCAGATTGGCCGATTGTTGCAGTTCTTCCACCAATTGCAATGTCAGCTTCGCGATTTCCGCTTGCTCTAGCATCCCCGCACGCCTTCTTCTTGCCTGAATTTCCCTTCCAGTTGACGAATCTTGTCCAGCCGTCTTTCATGCCGTCCGCCTGAAAAATCGGTCGTCAGCCAAATGCGAACAATCTCTTCCGCCAGACCCGGTCCGATTACCCGCGCACCCATCGCCAGCACGTTGGCATCGTTATGCTCACGAGTCGCTTTTGCAGTAAAACAGTCGTGCACCAACGCGCAGCGAACACCTGGCACTTTGTTCGCTACAATCGACATGCCAATTCCTGTTCCACATACCAAAATTCCGCGGTCAAACTCACCTTTTGCCACCGATTCCGCCACCTGTACACCGTAATCGGGGTAATCGACCGACTCCTCATTATGTGTTCCATAATCATGAAATTCCAGATTCATTTCCTTTAAAACGTTCTTGATCTGTTCTTTTAAAGCGTATCCGCCATGATCAGCCGCAATTGCAATTCGCACCGTACTCCCCCCTTTTGCACATTGTACCTTTCTCGTTAGTCATGCCGCAATCGGACTGCTAACCGGTTATGTGTCGAATTTTTGAAGAGTGGGTACTATCTTTAGAATCGCCTGTTCAATTTCATCAGCCGATTGATTATAGTCTTCTTGTCCACCGCCAAACGGATCCGCAATATCCCAGTCTGAGTAGCCTCCGGCATACTCTTTCAACGTGAAAACTTTGTCCAGAAACTGCGGAAAACGATTTCCCACCAGCTGTTTGTGAGAAGTCGTCATCGTTAAAATCAGATCCGCCCAATTTCCCAACTCTTCCGTAAACATCTGTGACATATGTTCTTGTCCGGGAATCTGGCGTTGGGACAACGCGTGCAAAGCCCCTTCCGACATCGGAAAACCTGTGCCAGCCGCGACACCAGCCGATTTTACTTCAATGTTTGGGATTCCCGCCTCCAATAGTTGTTGCTTCAAAATGGCCTCTGCCATCGGGCTGCGGCATGTATTCCCCGTGCAAACAAAAAGAATGCGGTACACGTAAACCTCCCCCGTTCACTCGCTTATCCCTGGTTTAAAGTATACTCGTCCATCGCGGATCATGCAAAAATTATAACAGGAACTGAATTCCGAAGAAAATCAAAATGCCGCCGCCAATAATCGTCATAGAATCCCCTAATACACGTCCCATCACATTTCCAATCGATAAGCCAATTGCGGTCATAATTGCGCCAACCACTCCAAATATTAAAACTGTCAATCCAAGCTTGGCGTCCGATAAACCGAAACTAAAGCCGACCGACATCGCATCGATGCTGACACTCAACGCGAACAAAAACAAGCCGATCCCGACCGACCTGTTCATAGCAAATTTAGGGGGTTCATCGTTCCCTTTCCAAGCATCCCAAATCATATGGGCGCCGAAGCCAATCAATAAAATGGACCCGATGACTTTTGCCACATCCCCCATCAATCTGTACAGGTACAACCCGATTCCCATGCCGATTAAAGGCATGATCACATGGAACAGCCCCACCGTTGAGCTGACCCGGAAAATGTCCCGCTTTGTCAGCCTCTGCATGCCAAGCCCAATGCCGATCGACATCGCGTCACTGCCTAAGGCGACAGCCGTTGTAAAGATCGTAATAAATTCGCTCAGTTTGATTTCAGCCATTGAGTCGCCTCCCATTTGGTAGAAAGGGCCATTTCCTTGCCATATGTATGCGACTCGTCCCAGAAAGATACGAACAAATTGCCACCGATTCGGAGGATATTCGATATAAAGTCCCGCCCACTAAAAAAGGCTGCTCCAATAGGAGACAACCTGCTAAAGGACCGGCCGGACAGCACCCGCTATACAGTGCACAGAACCGTAAGATTTTATTATGAAACCACCCGGTAGCCAGCCGCTTTTCGCATCCGGTTCATAATGGCAGCACCCAGCCCGGTTTCCGGAAAGCTTTCCGCATAAATCCGTTGAACGGGCGTTTGATCAAACTGCCGCAGGGCCCGATACAATTCGCCCGCCACTGTCTCCGGTTCGGATCGTCTGCCGCAGGCAATGACCAAATCGGCATGGTACAGATGTTTTTGCTCCTCGGTAGTCAGTACCCCTGTTTGAATCCCGTTCGCCCGGGATTGGTCGACCAGCGCCTGAATCCGCTTCCGCTGTTCATCCTCTTCACCTTCGACAATCCACATTTCCGCTTTCGGCGCGTAATGGCGATATTTCATCCCCGGCGCACGGGGAACTGGTTCGTTTGCCGTATCAGAAGCTTCGCCAGCCTGTGATGGATCCAGGTCAGCCGAACGGCTGCGCAAAGAAGGATCCTCTTGCACCTGTCCGATCGCTTGCTGCAGCATTTCCCGGGTTACACCGCCGGGCCGCAAAATCATCGGCGGATTCACCGTTACATCCAGCACGGTAGATTCCACCCCGATTCCTGTAGTTCCCCCATCGACAACCGCCGCCACTTCCCCCTGCAAGTCTTCCAAGACATGTGCCGCTTCCGTCGGGCTGGGACGGCCGGATCGGTTGGCGCTTGGCGCGGCGACTGGTACACCCGATTTTTCCAACAGATGCAAGGCAGCCGGATGGCTCGGCATGCGGATCGCGACTGTGGGAAGTCCTGCCGTCACCCGATCGGGTACTTCGCTTCGTTTCGGCAGCAATAACGTTAGAGGCCCCGGCCAGAACAGGTCGATCAACCGTTCCGCTGCCTCCGGTACATGGGTCACCAGTTCCGCCAACTGCTGTCTGCTCGCAATATGGACAATGAGAGGGTTGTCAGACGGACGCCCTTTCGCCGCAAAAATCCGTTTGACCGCCTCTGCGTCCAACGCGTTCGCTCCCAACCCGTATACCGTTTCGGTTGGGAATGCCACCAATTCTCCCTGCCGCAAAAGTTTGGCAGCCCGTTCCAGATCATGTTCACTTGTCGTCAGTTTTACCGTATCCATAAAAATCCTGCCTTATCAAGGGTCTAGTTCTTGCGACTTATTTTACCATTCCTAATCGACAAGTCCAATCCGGGACTCTTTTCACGGAACGACTGTTCTATGTTATGCACATTATTCACAGCCGCTTGTGGATAACTTCTTAATGAATCGTTCCCCGCATCACAACAGCCTTTTTCCGATTTCTTATAAAATGCTCGGAAACCAGCATCTCCAGCGGGGTTTCATGTGCTTCCACAGGAACAAATCCCATGTGGACAAATATAGTTGGGGATTCTGTGAGTAAATACAGTTTCGTCCGGCATTTCGGCAACCAGATAATTTTCAATCCACTGTTCCAACCCTTCCGGATCCGCGCCGGATTCTTCCAACATTTGCGCAATCGTTGCCCGGTCATTGACAGTCGCCCGCCGAATCGCTATATTGTTCGTCATAAAGTCTCCTCCCGAGTCTATCAAGCTTTCTATACTTTATTCTTTTCTTTGCTAGATTAGACCAACCGGGACTGGAACTTCCTGTCTGCGGGAAATGATACAATAAACCGTGGATAACGAAAGCACACTACGTGCGTGATGTACAACTTGGCAACCTGTTGCCTCAAAGGAGGATTTGCATGAGAATTCGAGTGTCAGCCGTGCAATACCATCTGCATACAATCGGCAGTTTCCAGGAATTTGCCGACCAGGTCGAACATTATGTAAAACTGGCAGCGGAGTTTTCGGCCGAATTTGTACTGTTCCCGGAATTTATGACCACCCAGTTGCTTTCCATCGGTGACGGAACGGGCAAATCGCTGCCGATTCACAAACTGCCTCAGTTTACCGAACAGTACCGTTCCCTGTTCACTTCCCTCGCGCAAAAAACGGGTATGCATCTGATCGGGGGCACGCACGTGACAGAAAAGAACGGGCAGCTGTACAATACCGCCCATTTGTTTTACCCGGACGGACGGATTGGAGAACAATCAAAACTGCACATTACGCCAACCGAAGTGAACGAATGGAACATGGCCACAGGGGACAGTTTTCAAGTATTTGAAACAGCGAAAGGAACCATTGCCCTGCTGACCTGTTATGATATCGAATTTCCGGAAATCGTCCGGATTGCCAAAGCAAGAGGGGCGGATGTCATATTCTGTCCGTCCTGCACCGATGACCGGCACGGTTTCCATCGGGTGCGCTATACCAGCCACGCGAGAGCGATCGAAAATCAGGTCTATGTGGTCACCACCGGCACTGTCGGATCGCTGCCGACTGTCGATTTTATGCGGGCCAATTTTGGTCAGGCGGCGATCATTACACCAAACGACATTCCGTTTCCGCCGCATGGCATTCTGGCAGAAGGGGAAATCAACGATGATATGCTGATTACCGCCGATCTCGACCTGGAATTGCTGTATCAGGTACGCGAAAAAGGTTCTGTCGCTACCTGGCGCGACCGCCGAATCGATCTCTATACAGATTGGAAATAGTATGAAATCTTGCAAAGGAGGTCTGCCAAATGGAATATATACGGATTCAAAGCCTCGACGATCCGCTGTTTGGCCGTATGCATCGTTTGATGCAATCTGTGTTTCCGCCGGAAGAGGTACTTGAATTTTCACTTTGGAAAGAACCGCTGGAAGACCCGGACATACGGGTATTTGTCGCTGTACACGAGGGAGAAGTGGTAGGCGCTACCGAATACAGGTATTATCCCGATTTGAACGTGGCCATGACCGATTTTACGATTATCGGTCGGGAGGGACTTGGCATCGGCCGTTTTCTGGTAGAGAACCGGCAGAACGATCTGTTTGCTCTGGCTGCTTTAAGCGGCAACGAACTGTTTGGCATGTTCGCTGAAATTTACGATCCGTATCGTGCAATCGATCATTCGTTTGGCGGGATCAAGCCAATGGATCCGTTTGTCAGGCGGGAAGTGTTGTCGCACTTGGGATATCAGCGGATCGACTTCAACTATGTACACCCTTCCTGGAACAACGATGGGGAAGCGGTAACCGAGCTGGATCTGTGCTTTCTTCCTTACGATCGAACCGTGAGCGAATTGCCTGCCAGACTGGTAGTTCACTTCTTGACCCGTTATTATGCGGTCCTGCCTAACAAACCGGCTGCTTGGCTGCAAATGATCGAACAGCTTGAATCGCGAAACACTCTGCGATTGCTGCCCATTTAGAATTTTCACGCATGTAGGGGCCACTGGCTGGTCGGACACAGGGGCGAACCGCCACCTCCGACTAAAGCGGTGGCTTTTTTTACGCTTTCAGACATTCACGCCTTCAGGGATTCAAACCAGCCTCGGATTTTGGCAAATAGAGAACGTATCGCGTCGACAAGTCCCAGCCGAACCTGAACTTTTTCCACTGCGTTCCCATTGCCGCTCGGCACGCTGATTGTCGTTAACGGCTTGCTGTCCATATTTTTCGCCTGCACCGCATCCCCGTTCGCCAAATCTACGAAACAGAGCGGCGGAAACAGTACGCACCACCAGTTTTGGCCCTTTCCTTCCCCGATTACGATTCGAAGCGCTTCATAATTACCGGCCGGATATACGTTGTTGCCATACATCTTGGTGGGAAACGGAACCATCCCGTAATCGGTCCGGATCGGATAGGAGTATCCTTTCTCCTTTTCCATTTTCTCCGCCACCCGATTCATGTCAGGCACCGCCTGCCGGATGACGGTACGCGCCTCTTCAATATTCTCAACGCCTCGCAGCCGGGTTCCCACTTCCTGAATGATTTGATCCCGAATCTGCCTTTTTAACGTTTGGTCCTCTGGAGAATCGGAATTGGCGATAATTCGCAAGCGGACTGCCTCTTTCGGAATGATCCCCGCATTTCCGGAAAGCAAATCCGATTTATCCTCCGATTGGCTATCCGCTTGCCCGATCGAATCTGTACGCGTGACAGTCTCCGTTTCATTGAAAGCGGCTGCCGCCAATGATGGGTTGCCGCTTCCGCTTAAAAATCGGATCTGCGCAGCCGTTTGCCACCAACCTGCCACCCCCGCAGCTATGATCAAAGCGGCGGCTGCCGCCACCCATTTCCGTTCCATTTCGCTCTCCCCCGTTTTCTACCATTCGAAACCTTTTGATAGAATCCAGTATTGTCTGATAGAAACGGGGTTATACCTGATTGCGGATATTTTCCCGACGTTATTCTCCTTTCGCCTGTCGGCGGATCGCTTCCACCGCTTCCGGATTCTCCAACGACGACAGATCGCCCGCGTCTTTGTCCAGATAAGCAGCCCGAATCGCACGCCGCATGATTTTTGCGTTGCGAGTTTTGGGCAGATCCGTTACAAAGTAGAGAGCTTTTGGCCGAAGCGACTTGCCCATTTTTTCAGCGACAAGATCCAACAGTTCCTGCTGCAGCGCCTGATCCGGTTTCAAATCGGGCTTTAACACGGTGAAACAGACAGCCGCTTCCCCTTTCAACTCGTCCGGTACGCCGATGGTTCCCGCTTCTACCACAGCCGGATGACCCACCAGCACAGACTCGACTTCGGCCGGCCCCACCCGTTTCCCTGCAATGTTTAGCGTGTCGTCCGAACGCCCTGTAATCGTCCAAAATCCCTGATCATCGCAGATTACCCAGTCTCCATGTACCCATGTATCCGGCCAGCGGTTCCAGTACGTCTCTTCATACCGTTCCGGTTCCTGCCAAAATCCGTTGGTCATACCTACCCACGGTTGCCGAATCACCAATTCGCCCACTTCATTCCGTACCGGTTGGCCGCTTTCATTATAGACTTCCACATCCATCCCGGGCAGCGGAGAATTAAACGTGATCGGGGCGATCGGTTTTACCAGCATATTGCCGAGAATGCCGCCGGAAATTTCAGTTCCGCCCGAATAGTTGATAATTGGAATCCGGCTGCCGCATACTTTTTCAAACAACCACATCCACGGTTCCGGGTTCCACGGTTCGCCAGTCGAACAAATGCAGCGAAGACTGCTTAAATCGTGTTTTTTCACCCAAGAATCCCCGTGTTTCATCAATGACCGGACCAGTGTAGGCGAGATGCCGAGCTGCGTTACCCGGTGTGTTTCGACCATCTGCCATAACCGGTCTGCTTCCGGGTAATCGGGCGAACCTTCGTACAGGAAAACGGCCGCTCCATTCAACAGTGCCCCAAATACCAAAAACGGCCCCATCATCCAGCCCATATCGGTAAACCAGAAAAACGTGTCGCCTGGCTTGACGTCCATCCCAAAACCGGCATCGAACGCCGCTTTGATCGGGAATCCCGCATGTGTATGGACAGCCCCTTTCGGTCTGCCGGTCGTACCCGATGTATACAACAGCATCAGCGGGTCCTGGCTTACCATCGACTCCGTTTGAACAAGCGGTTCTGATTTCGACGGAAAGTCCTTCCCGCCATTCGGGGTGCTTGCTGTCCCGACCATGTCATTCCAATCGATATCCCGGTCGTTCCATGGGATCTCCCGCCCCATTCGGCGAACGACGACCACTTTTTGCACGGAAGGAGCCATGGCAACTGCTCGGTCGGCTTCTTCTTTCATCGCCACCACTTTCCCCCGCCGCAAAAATCCGTCTGCTGTCACAATCATTTTGGCTGTTGCCGCATCGGCCCGCTTGCCGACCGCGTCCGCCCCGTAACCGGAAAATGCGGGTGAAAACACAGCCCCAATTTTGGCTGCCGCTAACATAACAATAACCGTTTCCGGAATCATGGGCATGTAGAGGGAGATGCGATCCCCTTTTTCAATTCCGAGCCGGCGCAAACCATTGGCGGCCAAATCAACCTGCAGGCGGAGTTCCGCAAACGAATACTGCCGGACGTTGCCTTCTTCCCCTTCCCACAGAAGCGCGGCGCGATCGCCATAAGCTGCATCGTTTGCCCATTTGTCTACCGCGTTATGCACAACGTTTAAGCGTCCATCCACAAACCAGTTGGGCCATTTGATTCCGTTCGAAAGATCAAGCGTTTTGGCATAAGGGTGAAACCATTCAATTCCCAGCGCCTTCTCGGCTTCCTGCCAGAACCATGCCACATCCTTGATAGACGCTTGAAAAAATTGATCATACGAAGCAAACCCCAATTGCTTCATCCACTGGTACAGTCGAGTCGATTCAAGTTCCTGTTGATTCGGAACCCACACCGGGCGGTTGTTCATTAGTTATCGCCTCCCCCAAAAACAATTACTTAAATTGTAACATAATTTTGAGTATTGGAAATCAGTCTCTTTTCCGGTACATCCGGGACAGACGCCGTTTCCAAGGTTTTGATCAGGTCATAGCATACAACATATCCAAACAAAAGGAGTGAATGAAAATGTACGGAGTATTTGGTGGTTACACACGTTGGGCGGTTGTGTTCCTGATCATCTTTGTTCTGTTCATCCTCTTGGTTCCTTATGATGGCGCTGCCTATTAATTCGCTCTGCACAGCTAAAGAAAAGACCCCCGGGTTTCCGGGGGTCTACTGTGTTTGTCTCCACGCCAGCACGACGCGGCCAATGCCTTGCAAGTCGTTTACAATTTCGGTCCGGCAATCGGGCCAGTTTTGTTCCAGCAAAGTTTTAACTTCCTCCGCCTGTCCAAACCCGACTTCAAACGCAACCAGCCGAGGACCTGTTTGGTTCATGACAGTCGGCAACCGTTCTGCCATTTTTCGATAGGGATCCAGTCCGTCTTTTCCTCCATCCAGCGCCAGACGAGGTTCATGTTCACGCACTTCCACCGCCAGACCGGCAATATCCACAGATGGGATATAGGGGGGGTTGGACACCAGCACATCAAGCCGAATCTGCCGGTCAATCAGCGGCTGCAGCAAATCCCCTTCCAAGAATCGGACTTCTGCTCGCAACCGATCCGCATTCTCCCGCGCAGTCCGAATCGCATCCGGCGATATATCGACCGAATAAACGGCTGCTTCTTTCCATTCAATCGCCAATGTAACAGCAATCGCACCGGAACCGGTCCCCACATCGGCAATTACCGGTCGGACAGCAGACTCTTTCCCCCACCAACTCTTTCGTTTCAAGACTTCTTCCACCAGGATTTCCGTTTCTGGACGGGGAATCAAAACGGAAGGATTCACCTTAAAATCACGTCCATAAAACTCCTGCAAGCCGATAATGTATTGCAGCGGCTCCCCGCGCAGACGCCGGTCCACCCAGTCTTCAAACAAATCCCTCTTGTCAATAGGGAAAACCAATTGATCTTCCGTAAGCAATTTCACTTTTGTAAAGCCCAGCAGGTGCTGAAGCAACACTTCTGCCTGCAGGCGAGGATATTCTACGCCACGACTCCCAAATAGAAGGGAAGCCGTTTGCAGGGCTTCCCGTATGGTTGACTTTGCAGACCATTCAAATTTATGCAGACTCATTGTCTGTTTGTAAACGGGCGGTACGTTCCGCCGTAATCAGTCCGTTAATAATTTCGTCCAATTCTCCTTGCAAAACAAAATCCAATTTGTGCAGTGTCATGCCAATCCGATGATCCGTCACGCGGCTTTGCGGGAAGTTGTAAGTTCGGATTCGTTCCGAACGATCCCCTGTTCCCACTTGACTTTTCCGTGCATCCGCCAATTCTTTTTGCTGTTCCTGCATCTTCATTTCATACAGGCGGGCACGCAGTACTTTCATCGCTTTTTCCTTGTTTTTCAACTGGGATTTTTCATCTTGGCAGGAAACCACCAAACCGGTTGGCACATGCGTGATACGAATCGCCGATTGTGTCGTGTTCACAGATTGTCCCCCCGGACCCGTGGAGCAGAACGTATCAATCCGCAAGTCCTTTTCATGAACTTCCACTTCCACTTCTTCCGCTTCCGGCAAAACAGCGACAGTTGAAGTCGAGGTATGAATACGGCCGCCCGACTCGGTGGCAGGAACCCGCTGCACACGATGCGCGCCCGATTCGAATTTCAACTTGGAGTACGCCCCTTTACCGGTAATCATGAAAATAATTTCCTTGAAGCCGCCCAATTCTGTCGGGGACGATTCGATAATTTCAATTTTCCAACCCTGCCGTTCCGCATATCGGCTGTACATCCGGAACAAATCACCGGCAAACAACGCCGCTTCATCGCCACCTGCCGCACCGCGAATTTCCACAATGACGTTTTTATCGTCATTTGGATCTTTCGGCAGCAGAAGAATCGTCAATTGACTCTGCAATTCCTCCTGCTTTTCGCTCAACTCCGCGATTTCAAGTTTCACCAGTTCGCGCATTTCATCGTCCAATTTCTCAGCCAGCATCGCTTTCGCATCGGCTAACCCTTGAACTGTCTTCTTATATTCACGGTACACCATCACCGTTTCTTCCAGGTCTGATTGTTCCTTCGAATACTCCCTCAATTTGACCGGGTCGGCCAGCACATCGGGATCGCACAGCAAATCTGTCAACTTATTGTAGCGATCATCCAAAGCCTGCAATCGCTCTAACATCTTTCCTCACTTCCTGTTTGTAAGACATATAATTGAGTATAGTATAGAAGCATTTTTACGTCAAAAAAAGCTGTTGACAAAAAACCCGTCAACAGCCAAGGGATCGTTAGCCTTAGCGCGGCAAAACTTCCGGAACGGTTTTCACCAATTGGGAAAATTCCTGATCCGTCGCAGAAATCGGATGCCCGTTGCGCGCGTTCTGAGCAGCGTCAAAGATGCGGCGTGATAACGCATTGTCCGTTGTTATACGAACGGACCGAAAGACCGGTGCCTGAATCATAAGCAATCTCCGGACTTCCTGTTTGATCGCTTCCACCCGATCTTGTGGAACATTGCGCTGCAGAGTCAAGCCCACAATTGCCGTTTGATCGGCAATCACGACACTGGCATCTCGTACGCCTTGTATGGACTGCGCCAAATCAGCGACTCGGTCGGCCGTAACACCCCCAGAATAGGTTTGCGTCATATCCCGGTAGCCGCCCGAACCGGACGGAGCATAATCGCGCAGATTCACAGGCGGGTTGTTTAGATTGTTATGACCGGACAACCATGCTCGGTCGCCATCCCCGTCAACATCAATGCCTAGATTTGCGTTGCGGGGTTCCGCGCCCTGCGTGTTCATCCTTTTCACTGAACCTGCGTTGCTGCCGCCGCCGCACCCCGACAGCATTCCCGCAGTCAAGCTTGCGAGAACCGTCCATGCGATCCATTTGGTTCGCACAACACCACCTCCTTCGGGTTAGCTATAGCTTTCCCAGAGTCAGTGATGCATCATTAAAGAAAAAATTGGTTAGGCTTCCATTCTGATTTCGCGCGGCACTTCGTGACAATGACGGCTGGCGGGATTCCCGCATTTTACGCAAATCGCCTGCAGCTTATCACTCTCCCGTCCCTGACCGTTTCCCTTTACATTCGACAGAATACCCCAAAAACCTCTAAAGAAAACTTGGCTTTCGACAACCCCCTGGCGCAGGCGAACTGCACTCGGAAACGTCCACCAAACAACACAAAAAGACGCTGCACGAAGCAGCGCCCGTACTCGTCAAAATCGCAGTGCACGCGATTAACGATTGTATTTTTTCTTGAATTTGTCCACGCGACCACCAGCATCAACAAACTTCTGTTTGCCGGTAAAGAAAGGATGGCAGTTGGAGCAAATTTCCACACGCAGATTTTCCTTCACAGAACCTGTTTCAAATGTATTGCCGCACGCACAGGTTACTTTTGTCACTTTATAATCCGGATGAATTCCCGTTTTCACTTCATTTCACCTCTTTCCGGCTATAGATGTGGCCATAGCCCTGAATAAATCGTATCGATACACGTCTGTAACAGACACTCGAATATTATATCACCTGACGTATTTCGTTGCAATGGGTGTTATGGATTCACATCAAAAGCGGCCATTTGAAAGCGCGACAACGCATCAGGCGATTGCAGCGATTTCAAGAAATCGTTTGCGACATCTGGCGTTTTGCTTGATTTCAACACCGCCATCGGATACCGGATGGGGTCGTGCAGACGGGGATCCACCTGTAATCCCGAATACACATTATCATCGTCAACCACATCCGATTTGAATACCAGACCGACATCGGCCGCTCTTCCTTCCGCAACATAAGCCAATGCGTTTTTGTCCGTGCTTGCGTACAAGATTTTGCTTTCAATATCTTTCCAGACACCCGCTTTTTCAAGTGACTGTTTGGCGTACAAACCGGCCGGAACTGTCGCCGGGTCGCCGATTGTTATTTTTTTGTATTTCGGATCTTTTAACTGATCCAGATTTTTTAATAACAAATTGCCCTGCGGCACGATAACAACCAGCTGATTTCCCAAAAACCGCTTTACAGCGGACGGCTCTACCAGGTTTTTCCCGACCAGTTGCTGCATTTCGTTTTCGCCCGCCGTAAGAAACAGGTCAAACGAACCCGTTTGCTCGATCTGTTTCACCAGTTCACCGCTCGCCCCCGATGTAAGCTGTACTTTGACACCCGGGTGATTCGATTCATATGTCCATGCCAGATGCCGGACAATCGATTCCAATGAGGAATCGCAAGCCACTGTTATGGTTTTTTGCGGTTGGCTGCTGTTTGCAGTTGCACCGCACCCCACCAGCACAACACATAGAAAACTTACCAGCCAGGCAAGACTTTTTTTCACAGTCTTTCTCCTCCCCTAAAGAAAACTTGGCATTCGCCAAGCCTTTGGCACAGGAAAGCCAAGTTGTCTAACGCATGGATGCGCTGATGCCGACGTTGCGACAAGGATGTCGCGCCTTTAGTCGGCCTTCCTCTATGTCGATAGGATTAAAATATATAAATTCCTATCGACTTGAAACCCCTTACTCGATACGCGATCCAGATCGCACCCGGCGAAACTCCTGCGGCGGCACGTGCGTAAACGATCCGATTCGGGTGTTTGGACATTCTTCCCGAAAAATTTCCATCATTCGTTTCATTCCGAATATCTCTCCCTGCGGCCTCGGAATATGCGCCAGATAATAATCCGGATCAATGTTGAGATTTCTCATCTGAATCAGCCGGACTCCATTTTCATTTATAAAATGGATCATGGCTTCCATCTCTTCTTCCCGATCGGTGACACCCGGGAACACCAGATAGTTGATCGATACGTAAACCCCTTTTCCAGCCGCATAGCGGGCGGAAGCAGCCACATCCTCAACTCCGTAACCGCGCGGTCGGTAGTAGGCGTTGTAATGTTCAGGAATCGCCGAAATGGTAGAAACCCTCATCAAATCAAGACCCGCCTTGACAATTTCTCGGATCATTGGCGTCAAACCGGCATTTGTATTGATATTGATAAATCCTTTGTCTGTAGCAGCTCTTGTTCGCCGAATCGCTTCCGCAATATCGGTTCCCCGCGTCGACGGATCGCCTTCACAGCCCTGTCCGAAAGAAATGATCGCATCGTCGGAAGCGGTCAAATGATTGATCATCAGCTCACTCATTTCCTCCACAGTCGGCTTAAAATTCATACGCACCTGCGGGGAAGGAAACAGGGAGTCTTCCGGTTGTTCCGAAATGCAGCCGACACAGCCGGCGTTGCAAGTCGAAGATACGGGAAGCGCACCTTCCCATCTGCGGAGGAACGTATTTTGCGATGTCAGGCATCCGTATTCAAGAGAACAATGGCTCAAATGCTGATAGATTCGGTTTTCCGGATACGCCTGCAGCATGTCCTGCACTTTCGCTTCCACATCGTGAAAATTCAGCGGATTCCAACGCTCTTTTTCCAGATCGGTCGCATCGGCTGCCACATAAAACCGACCGTCATGCCATACGACCGCTGTATATCCGAATAACGGAAGGGGGTCGGCCCCCTCACGTTTCGTGTAGCCTGGCAGCAAAAGCCTTGTATATCCCTGCGGCAACAGCGCCCCCACCGCAGTTGCCTGTCCTGGCAGAGTGATCATTTTGCCTGTTTCCCGATGGATGCCTGCCGCTTTCGTACCCGGCAGCAAAACAAGCGTCGCCCCTTCTGGCAACGGGATCAATTCCTCTTCATAAATATCGGTCAGCAGATCGCCCGTTCGCCCCAATGGAATCAAGTCGGGATGATCAAAAATCTGCCCGCTTTCGTCCGCATATACCAGATGCATCATGCATCTTCCTTTCTGGTTTGTGTACCTATTACTATACCATATAAAGAAAACTTCGCTTTCGCCAACCCTTGGCGCAGGCAGAAACCAAAGTTGTCTTGCGCATGGATGCGCGACTGCCGACGTCGCTTCGCGGTTACACTCTCCAATCGCAAAGAAAACCGCCAAACTTGGCGGTTTTGCCATATTATTTTTTCCGCGCCACCATTATTTTGCCCGTGAAAGTTCTTTCGACTCTTTCAACCCTTCCAGTGTAGCAAGAAATTCCTGATTGGTTTTGGTGTCTCTTAATTTCCGAATGAACACTTCTGTGAAGTCCCCATTTTCCGACATCGTTTTGCGGAGCGCCCAGATTTTGTCCAGTTCTTCCGGCGTCATCAGCATTTCTTCGCGGCGGGTACCGGAACGGCGAATATCGATAGCGGGGAACACCCGTTTTTCCGCCAATCGACGGTCAAGCATCAATTCCATATTGCCCGTTCCTTTAAATTCTTCGTAAATGACGTCATCCATGCGGGATCCGGTATCGACGAGCGCCGTTGCCAAAATGGTCAACGAGCCGCCTTCTTCAATGTTTCGCGCCGCGCCAAAAAATCGTTTCGGCCGGTGGAAAGCAGCCGGGTCAATCCCGCCGGACAGCGTTCTGCCAGACGGTGGAATCACCAGGTTATAGGCACGCGCCAGACGGGTAATCGAATCAAGCAGGATTACAACATCCCGACCATGCTCAACGAGGCGCATCGCCCGTTCCAACACCAATTCCGCTACTTTGATATGATGTTCAGGGACCTCATCGAAGGTGGATGCCACCACTTCTCCCTTCACGGAACGCTGCATATCGGTCACTTCTTCCGGACGTTCGTCGATTAACAATACAAACAGTTCAACATCAGGGTGGTTGGCAGAAATAGAATTGGCAATCTCTTTCAGGAGTAACGTTTTACCTGCTTTGGGAGGAGCCACAATCAATCCGCGCTGACCCAATCCGACGGGCGAAAGTAAATCAATGATTCGAGTTGAAATCTTATCGGGAGTTGATTCCAACACCAATTTTTTCTGAGGGAAAAGCGGGGTAAGGGCAGGAAAGTGCACTCGTTCCGACGCGGATTGCGGTGTCGTTCCGTTGACCGCTTCCACTTGTAACAATCCGTAATATCTTTCGTTCTCTTTCGGCGGTCGAACCTTTCCGGATACTTTATCACCCGTCCGCAGATCAAATCTTCGAATCTGGGAAGCAGCCACATAAATGTCCTCATTAGAAGGAAGATATCCAATCGGCCTCAGGAATCCGTATCCCTCATGCATGATCTCCAAAATCCCTTCCATAAACATGAGGCCTTCCTTTTCGGTCTGTTTCCGCAGGATCGCAAAGATAAGCTCTTTCTTTTTCAAATTGCCGTAGCCGGGAATTTCATACTCTTTAGCCATTTTATAAAGCTCCGGCAATTTTTTGTTTTCCAATTCTTGAATTAACAAACAGTTCACCTGCAATTCTTTAATATATATTAAAAAATAAATTGCTGCTGGACGTATTTTCTATTATATCATGTTTACCTTGTCTTTCCCATCTTATTCAACGACAGGCCGCAACTTGTCACACGAAAACCAAATGCGGTTTTTTATCCAGCTGATGGCGCGCTTCGACAAATCTTACAGTTCCTGTTTTAGCCCGCATGACAATCGAATGGGTGGTCGCTTGATTGTGCCCCAAAAACCGGACTCCACGCAATAACTCTCCTTCTGTGACGCCTGTCGCCGCGAAAATCGCGTCATCTCCGCGAATCAAGTCTTCCATCAACAAAATTTGCTCCGGGTTCGTCAGCCCCATCTTTCTGCACCGTTCCACCTCTTCCGGTCCGGACGGCTTCAGGCGGCCCTGCAATTCGCCGCCCAAACATTTCAGCGCGGCAGCCGCCAGCACTCCCTCCGGAGCACCTCCCGAGCCAAACAGAATATCGACGCCCGTGTCTTCGAAAGCCGTATTGATTGCTGCCGCCACATCTCCGTCAGAAATCAGCTTGATTCTCGCTCCGGCAGAACGTATCTCTTCAATTATGGGCTGATGGCGGTCCCGGTCCAACAAGATAGCGACAACGTCTTTGATATCTTTCCCATTTGCCTTTGCTACCGCCTGCAGGTTTTCCTTGACGGTGGCGTCCAAGTGTACGTGACCTGCCGCCTTTGGCCCGACTGCTATTTTTTCCATATACATATCTGGCGCATGCAGCATCGTACCGCCGGGCGCTATCGCGACTACTGTAATGGCATTCCAAAGTCCCTTGGCCACGATGTTGGTTCCCTCCAACGGGTCCACCGCGACATCCACCTTAAAACTGTCGTTGCCTGCTTGTCCCAGTTTTTCCCCTATGTAAAGCATCGGCGCTTCATCCATTTCGCCTTCGCCGATCACAACCGTCCCATCCATGTTTACAGATTCAAAAACGGCCCGCATCGCGGTAGTAGCTGCCTGATCTGCCTCGTTTTTCTTGCCGAGACCCATCCATCTTGCAGACGCCAATGCGGCTGCTTCAGTTACACGCACAATTTCTAGCGCAAGTTCACGTTCCAATCCAAATCCCCCCGCTGCATTTCTTCGCTTCAGTATACCACATCTTTGTGCAAACTGTTGGATGAACCAAATCGCGAATTTCGGCAGGAATCGACAACATTTTGTGGAAATATTTTTAAGTTACTTAAAGAATCGGAAAGGAGGGACCACCTTGTTCAGCAGCAAGAAGCAACTTTTTTTTTACCAACTGATTTTGTCTTTTTTCGCAACTGCCATTATTCTAGGCATTTTCTTGCGGCCTGCGCAAGGATGGATTGCCTACCTCCAGTCGCAATGGAACCACTGGCAGTCATCCTCCCTATTCGTATCCAATCAAGCTGTAACCGATGCACACGTAAAGTATCAAATTGATGCGGATCTTGACACTGCAAACTCGCTGATTACGGGGACAGCAGTCGTCGCCATCCCTTCCGTTCCAACTGACAACCTGATGTTTTACCTGTTTCCCTCCACATATAAACCGATTGCGATTGAACAGGTGCAGTTAAATGGAAAAACGGTTCCATTTAACGCAAATGCATATCAATTAACGATTCCGCTTGGTGGACAAAAAAAATCGGTTCAGGTCAAAATCCACTTTTCCACCCCCATTCCGGCAGCCGGGACACGACTTGGAGAAACACAGGGAGTCTGGTCTTTGACCTATTGGTATCCGATTTTGGCCGTTTGGCAAAACGGAAACTGGATACCGCGGCCGCACCCCTATCCATTCGGCGATCCGTTCCTGATGGATTTGGCCGATTATCAAGTACGGTTAAAATACCCGTCTCATTTTAAGTGGTATACAAGCGGTACACTCGTCTCCGCTGAATCGCAAGGCAATCAATCATTTTCTGAATGGAAAGCGGACCGCATCCGCAACTTTGCTTTAATTGGCGGAACCGGGTGGCATGAAACCTCTTGGCAAACGTCAGAAGGCGTCAAGGTCGCGGTAGCTGTCCGCAATGAATCGAACCTGCAGAAACTGAAGACGATTGTGGATAATGCGGTCAAAACCTATACGATCCGTTTCGGCAACGATGCGTATCCGTCTTTGTCCGTGCTGGAGATGCCAACCGGTACGACATTCGCGCATGAATATCCGAATTTGGCATTGTTTTCCGACGATATATGGAATTGGAAAAATGGGGAACATTGGATCGCTCACGAAATTGCGCATGCCTGGTGGTTTTCGTCTGTCGGCACCTACAAGGCATTAAACCCCTGGCTGGATGAAGGGTTAGCTGATTATTCGGCGCTTCTGTATACGGAACGAACAGACGGTGCCGCTGCCTATCGTCAAATGATCGCCGACGATTGGGCCCTTTTTCGCGATGGTAAAAGTTACGCGCCCAATCGCTACGGAACTCCTGTGCAGGTAACCGGTCAACCGGCCGACCAGCCTTATATGAATTTCACGAACGAGACGACCTACTATTATCTGATGTATCTGCGGCCTGTTCTGATGTATCATGATCTCCGCAGCGTGCTGGGCGATCAGAAATTTTTCAATTTTTTGCAGCAGTTTTATTTGAAAAATCGGCTCCGCACCGTGAACCGTCAAAACCTGGAGCAAGCGCTGACCGATGTCGACCCGAATGCTCTCCCACTGCTTCGCCTTTGGCTGGATACACCAAACGAGCAGGTGATTGCACAAGTTCGGGGACGGTTTGAAAAGTAACCGGCGCCAATCCGGCTTTTTCGGGCGTCAAACCTATAGTACAATAAAATCCTGAACGTTTTGCGAAAGCAGGTAATCAGTATGGAACATCTCCTCAACAAACGAGTGAAAGACATCCAGATTTCCGGAATCCGGAAATTCTCAAATCTGGTGGCGAATTATCAGGATGCGATTTCCCTGACCATTGGACAGCCTGATTTTTACACGCCGGAACATATTAAAACTGCGGGCAAACAGGCGATTGATGCGAATCGGACGGTTTACACAGCGAACGCAGGCTTGTTGGAATTGCGACAGGCAGCCGCCGATTTTGTAAAGAAAAAATACGACCTGATCTACCAACCGGACACCGAAGTGATTGTCACAGCGGGTGCCAGTGAAGCGATCGATATTACATTTCGTACGATTCTGGAAGAAGGATGTGAAGTACTTTTACCGGGGCCTGTATACCCTGGTTATGAGCCCATCATCCGGCTGTGCGGCGCCGTTCCTGTTTATCTGGACACGACCCAAAACGGGTTTAAAGTGAATCGTCAAATGATTGCGCAAAACATTACAGAGCGGACCCGCTGCATTGTGTTGCCCTACCCGTCCAATCCGACCGGCTGCATTTTGAACCGTGCGGAGTTGGCGGAGATTGCGGAACTGCTGCAAGACAAAGAGATATTCATCGTTTCCGATGAGATTTACAGCGAGTTGATCTATGACAGTGAGCATATTTCCATCGCGTCTTTTCCAGGTATGCGGGATAAAACGATCGTTATTAACGGATTGTCCAAATCCCACTCGATGACGGGCTGGCGAATCGGTTTCACGTTTGCTCCCGCTTACATCTCTCAGCAAATGGTAAAAGTGCACCAATATAACGTTACCTGTGCCAGCACGATCAGCCAGTATGCTGCACTCGAAGCGTTGACAAACGGAATCGACGATGCATCGCTGATGCGAGAAGAATATCAGATCCGCCGCGACTATGTATATGATCGGCTGCAGACGATCGGACTGCCGGTGGTGAAACCGCAGGGCGCTTTTTATATTTTTCCATCGATTCAGCCGCTTGGATTATCCTCATTCGAATTTGCCGTCAAACTGTTGGATGAACAGCGGCTCGCAGTTGTTCCCGGCGACGCCTTCTCCCCTCTCGGGGAAGGCTACATCCGTATTTCCTACGCGTATGCAATGGACGTTTTGAAGGAAGGGCTTGACCGGCTGGAGCGGTTTGTTGGGGGAACTGTTAATTGAGCAGGAGGGGGTGACTAGCCCCCGACCTCTCACCACCGTAGGTACCGTTCGGTTTAGGGCGGTTCATATTGTGCATCGAAGCTCATCAAACTTTTCGACTAAGCTGACCAACCCTTGGTTTTCCATTCTTTTTCCGATGGTTAATGCGGTAAGGTCTCCTTTTTCATCTCACATTTATTTGTGGTACGATAAAGTTACTCTTATGTAGTTGACTGGAATGAAGCAGAGCTCACTAATTGGGATTGGAGAGGGCTCCTTTACCATCCATTCGGGTTTATAGATAACTACAAACATTTGTTTCTACCACGGTAAAATTATTAAAAAGCAGCCCTTTGGCTGCTTCGTTTTATATGTACAGGCGGGAGGAGCCCACACTCCAATGAGTGCTGCCACGAGAAAAGGAGCTCATCGCTCAGACGTGACCTGCCGTGCCACTATTAAAATATAACCTGTAAAATATGCACGTATTCATATTTTTATTCGACAATATTCGACAATCCCGATTAGATGCCTTTAAGAAGAATTATATTACGAACAAACGTTCCTGTCTAGTGCTTTTGTTTCACTTTATTCAGAAGAAACTGTTTCGATAACGCCTGTATTGAATCCTTCTTTTCACACCTAAAGACAGAGAGTATTTATATTCAGAACCCTCAGAGTCTAGGAGCACTTGAGCAGGTGGTGGAGAACTACAATCAGTCACTATAACCCTATCGCTTACAAAAAATGGAACAGGTTTATCACCAAACCCCAACACGGCATGCCTCTTTTCCAATCTGTTAGCGATTGTTCGATTTCCACTCTATGAACCGGCAAATCAGATCGATTGCAAGATCGATCGCCTGTTCGTTTGGTTCAATTTTGGCGTGATGCAGCCCGTAGGGCGTATCGACACCCAACCAGAACATAAACCCGGGAATTTCCTCCAGAAAGTAACCGAAATCTTCTCCTGTCATCGCTTCCCTGCATTCGATCAGATTGTATTTCCCCTCTGATCTTACCCAGTTCATAAATTCGCTTGTCAATTGTTCGTTATTATATACTTGGCAATAATTCGAGCCGTAGTCAATCTCCGCTTTGCAGACAAACCCCGCTTCAATTCCCTGAATGACCGATTCAATGCGCGACTTTATTTTTTGCATGGATTCAATCGACAAAGTCCGAATCGTTCCTTCCAGACGGGCTTTATCCGCTATAATGTTTTGCCTGGTGCCGCTCTCAATCCGTCCGATTGTAATAACTGCGGAGTCAAGCGGATCGACGTTGCGCGCCACGATCGACTGCAATTGTGTGACCAAATGGGCGGCTGCTACCACCATATCATTTGCCAAATGCGGAAAAGCAGCATGCCCGCCGGTGCCTGTCAAATCGATAAACAACTCCGACGTATTGGCAAACAGAATCCCCGGACGTGTGGCTATGGTACCCACCGGATATTCAGGTGCAATATGCAATGCAAATATGATATCCGGCCGCCATTTTGCAAATTCTTCACTTTCCAGCATCGGCTTTGCCCCACCCGGCCCTTCTTCCGCCGGTTGGAACACGACAATTACATCATCGTCAATCGGATTTCCAACAAAATAGGTGACAATGCCGAGCCCAATCGTCATATGCAAATCATGCCCGCAAGCGTGCATAAAGCCCGGGTGTTGCGAGCGGAATTCGTATGAGGTGTCTTCTTCGATCGGCAGCCCATCCATATCAGCGCGCCAGCCGATTTTTTTCACGGGATTGCGTCCCTTAATCTTGACGAGAATCCCAGTCCGCCATGTTTTGATTTCCAATCGTTCCTGCGGAAGCGAAGCCAAATAATCGAGCAAAAACTTTTGTGTCTTAAATTCCTGAAAGCCGGGCTCTGGAATCTGGTGCAACTGCCGCCGGATTTGGATAAAAGGATGCGCGGTTGCCATTCAAACAACCCCCTCTATTTGAATTGCAAGGCCGCCCCTTTGGGAACGGCCGCACTTCACAAGATTTTGTCTGGTTTGGTTTTATAACTGACGAAGTTCCTGCTTAATCTCCGTTTTGGACTTTGTCTTGTCGTCAATCTGTTTAATAATGCGGGCAGGGATGCCTGCGACAACCACATTTTCAGGCACATCGTCAACCACTACAGCACCGGCTGCGACGACCGAACCTTTACCCACGCGCACCCCTTCCAGGATCACCGCGTTTGCGCCTACCACCACATCATCTTCGATTACAACCGGTTTGGCAGACGGCGGTTCCACCACACCTGCGATCACAGAGCCAGCCCCAATATGGCAGTTTTTCCCGATTGTGCCGCGGCCGCCGACCACTACATTCATATCAATCATGGTGCCTTCTCCAATAACCGCCCCGATGTTAATCGAAGCCCCCATCATAATTACCGCATTGTTCCCAATCGAAACCTGATCGCGGATAATGGCGCCCGGCTCAATCCGTGCATGAATGTTTTTGATATCAAGCAGTGGAATAGCGGAATTCCGCCGGTCATTTTCCACCACATAGTCCTCGATTTTATCTTTGTTGGCTTCCAATGTGGGTTGTATGTCTTTCCATTCGCCAAACAGTACACCGGTATTGCCGGAAATAAACGTTTTTGTCCCGGCGCCAAAATCGATTCCCGCCAAATCGCCTTTTATGTATACTTTAACCGGAGTTTTCTTTTCGCTTGTACGGATAAATTCAATAATCTGATTTGCATCCATCATTTCCATTCTTTTTCCTCCTTGTAAACTTGTACTTATTATAACAAAGGCTTCTGCCGAAGCATATAAAGAAAACCTGGCTTCGCCAAGCTTAAGCGCCGGCGAACCTTAGGTTGACTTGCGCATGGATGCGCTGATGCCGACACGGATGTCGCGCTTTTAGTCGGCCTTCCTCTATACTATCGCACGCTTCAAAGTTATACTTTCCGATAGTGCTAAAAAAAGCACCCACCAGCGGCAGGTGCTTTTCGGATTACGAATTCATTTTGCCCCAGTCAGCCAGAAAACGCTCAATTCCTTGATCGGTCAATGGATGTTTAATCATGCGCTCGATCACCCCATACGGACAGGTTGCAATATGAGCACCTGACAACGCCGCTTGCGTGACATGCACCGGATGTCTTACAGATGCGGCAATAATTTCCGTATCGATATCGTGAATATTAAAAATTTCTGAGATGTCGCGAATCAACTCCATCCCATCCTGCGAAATATCATCCAACCGACCTATAAACGGGGACACAAAGGTAGCGCCTGCCCGCGCTGCCAGCAGCGCTTGGTTTGCCGAAAAAACCAGCGTCACGTTGGTTTTGATTCCCTTGGCCGCAAACTGTTTTACCGCTTTCAGCCCTTCGGCCGTCATTGGAACTTTAACAGTAATATTTTCGTGCAGTTGGGCAAATCGCAGCCCTTCTTCCACCATTCCTTTCGCATCAAGCGAAATGACTTCGGCGGAAACCGGTCCATCCACAATTGCCAATATTTCTTTCAACACCTGAACAAAATCGCGTCCTTCTTTGGCCACGAGGCTTGGGTTCGTCGTTACACCTGACACAATTCCCATTTCATTGGCCAATCGAATTTCCTCGACATTTGCTGTGTCGATAAAAAATTTCATCTGTTTGTCCCCTTTGCGAAAGGATGGCTACGCTCGGTTATTGGAACCGAATAAACGGATTTTCTCACGAACGGTTGCTTTAATCGCTTCTCTTGCGGGACCCAAATATTTGCGAGGATCATACAATTTCGCGTCTTTCTCAAGCAGTTCCCGGACTTTGGCCGTAAATGCAACCTGATTTTCCGTGTTCACATTGATCTTGGAAACACCAAGTGAAATCGCTTTGCGAATATCTTCATCCGGAATACCCGATCCGCCATGCAGCACAAGCGGAACTCCGGTCAGATCGCGAATCGTCTGCAAACGTTCAAAGTCCAGCTCCGGGTTCCCTTTATACATGCCATGCGCAGATCCAATGGCAGGCGCCAATGCGTCAATTCCGGTTTCCTTCACCAAGCGGACCGCTTCGTCCGGCCGCGCCAATGTGGCGTCCCGATCGTCAACCGCTATATCATCTTCCACACCGCCAATTCGGCCAAGCTCCCCTTCCACTTCAATACCGATCGCATGGCAGGCATCGACCACTTGCTTTGTTTTTGCAATGTTTTCTTCCAGCGGATAATGGGAAGCGTCAATCATAATTGAAGAAAATCCGGCTCGGATACACTTCAGAACCACTTCATAAGAAGAACCGTGATCCAGATGCAGAATAACCGGCACACTTGCCTTTTCGGCGGCCGCTTTAGCCATTGCCACCGTGTACTCGATGTTCATGTATTTCATTGCGCCTTCGGAAATTCCCAAAATCACAGGCGAACGTTCTTCCTCCGCCGTTTCCATGATGGCTTGCAGAAACTCGAGATTGTTCACATTAAACTGGCCAACCGCATAACCGTTTTTTAACCCGTCTGTCAACACTTGTTTAAACGAGGCGAACGCCATTATGTACTCCCTCCAACTTCACGTTATTCCTTGAATCATGCTAACAGGTTTATTAATATTTGGCAACTCTACCGATCACATTTTGCAACCTGCTTTTTTACATTCCCCATCGGTTTATAAACTATGCCCATCATAGCAAAGAGAGCTTCGATCCCCCATCGGGAATGAAGCCCCTCATATCAGCATCGACCCTTATACTTCCTGCGGTGTCAGTTGATAGCTGACTGTCTTCTTCAACTCATCAATATCAAACGGTTTCGTAAAATGGGTTAATGCTCCCAAAGCCATCGCTTCTTTGATTAAGTCGAGCTCCCCGTAAGCGGTCATCATAATCACTTTCAATTCCGCTTCCGTTTTCCGGATATGGCGCAAAATTTCCAATCCATCCATTCCGGGGATTTTCATGTCCAGCAATACCAGATCCGGCTTGTAATCTTTTACAATTTGCAATGCGGTTTGACCGTTCGGTGCTTGATGGACTTCATAGCCCTCTTTTTCAAGGACCTCGTTCAACAACATCCGGATACCATATTGATCATCCACAATCAGAATTTTCTTTGCCATCGTAATATCCCCCCGAATCGTTGCCCCAATTGCTATTCTTTACCAACATATTCGATTTGCCCTGGTAAAATCCTTTTTTCGCCTTTTGTCTAGTTATGTCGAATTGTCTGTTAATTCCTCGAATTCAAAGAAAAAACCCGCATATACAGCGGGAATTCGTTGATTACAAAGCAACTAACGTGAATGTGCCAGTGCTGCCTGGATAAAATCCCGGAACAACGGCTGCGGACGGTTCGGACGAGAAGTGAATTCGGGGTGGAATTGAGAGGCGACAAACCAAGGATGGTCGGCCACTTCTACAATTTCTACCAGTCTGCCATCGGGCGATGTGCCGGATATTACCAGACCTGCTTTTGTCAGTTTGTCCCGGAAATCATTGTTGAACTCGTACCGATGACGGTGCCGTTCTTCAATTGTTTCCGTTTGATAAGCTGCATGCGCTTTCGAACCTGGTTCCAACTTGCACGGGTAGGATCCGAGACGCATTGTGCCGCCTTTGTCCTCAATATTTTTCTGTTCCGGCAACAAATCAATTACCGGGTAGTCGGTCAACTCGTTAATTTCCGAAGAGTTTGCACCCTCTAATCCGACTGCATGTCTTGCAAATTCGACGACCGCTATCTGCATGCCTAAACAAATACCCAAATACGGAATTTTATTTTCACGCGCATACTTGGCAGCCGTGATTTTGCCTTCAATTCCCCGATCGCCAAAACCGCCCGGCACGAGGACTCCATCACAACCCGCCAACAACTGCTTCACATTGTCCGGCGTGACATCCTCCGAATGAATCCATTCGATTTCCACCTGTGAATCATTTGCGTAACCGGCGTGATAGAGTGCTTCTGCAACTGAAATATAAGCATCGCGCAGAGCCACATATTTGCCCACCAAGCCGATTTTTACTTTATGTCTCAGGTTTTTCACATGATGAGCCAACTGCTTCCATTCGGTCATTTCCGCAGGCGGACAATCCAGACCGAGATGTTTCACTACAATTTCATCCAGTCCCTGCTCTTGGAACATCAGCGGCACGTCGTACAATGATTCCGCGTCGCGTGATTCAATCACCGCTTCCGGGTCTGTATCGCAAAACAGCGCGATTTTCCGTTTCACATCCATTGATAACGGGCGCTCGGTCCGGCAAATGATTACATGCGGGGTAATCCCGATACTGCGAAGTTCCTTCACCGAGTGTTGCGTCGGTTTCGTTTTGATTTCACCCGCTTTCCCCAAGTAGGGAATCAGAGTGACGTGAAGATACATCACGTTATTGCGGCCTACATCCGTTTTCATCTGGCGAATGGCTTCCAGAAAAGGCAAACTTTCAATATCGCCAACTGTTCCGCCGATCTCGGTAATCACCACATCAGCCGTTTCGCCAGCCAAAAAAATTCGTTCTTTGATTTCATTGGTAATATGCGGAATTACCTGTACGGTGCCGCCCAGGTAATCGCCGCGCCGTTCTTTTTGAATCACCGACCAGTAAACTTTGCCGGTCGTTACATTGTTGTTTTTGGAGAGATTGATATCAATAAACCGTTCATAGTGACCAAGATCCAAATCGGTTTCCGCACCGTCCTCCGTCACGAAAACCTCGCCGTGCTGGTATGGGCTCATCGTACCCGGATCGACGTTAATGTACGGGTCGAATTTTTGTATGGTCACACGCAGTCCACGGTTTTTTAACAACCGTCCCAACGACGCTGCCGTAATTCCTTTGCCAAGGGAAGATACTACTCCGCCCGTTACAAATATATATTTCGCCATACCAATTGCCCCCAAACATATCTGTATTGCATGAACGGTCGAAACAAAAAAAAATAAAAAGCCGAATGAACAGATTGTTCAAGCAAAAATCGGCTTTTTAGGTTTTCGCCCCTCTGCTGTTCCCCAGCCATCTTATCTCGGGGAAAAAGAGGTTGTCAAGTGACGCAAAGACGGGTCAAAACTCCTCTTCCTCATCTTCCGGCTGTTCTTCGTCTTCCGGTTCTGCGTCGTCATATTCATCGTCAACTTCTTCATCGATTTCTTCCACATCGTCGAACACGTCTTCGTCATCCACCAACTCGATCTCATCGACATCCACTTCATCAAGCTCTTCTTCCAAATACAATTCTTCATCTTCGTCTTCAAACAGGTCATCATCATCTTTACGAATGAACCGCTTGCCGTCTCCAACAGTTTTCTCAAGCGTCTTATCAACCGGATACCAACGTTTCAACCCCCAACTGTTATCTCCTAAACAGAGAAACCGTCCATCCACATTGACTTCTGTATACAAAATCGCAATCGACGCTTTAATCTCTTCTTCTGACATCTGCCGATACTTAGCGACTTCTTGCATGATTTCACGATAGTGAAGCGGTTTATTTGTTTCTTTGAGAATCGCGTATGCAAGATCAACGAGCGAATTTTCTCTCGCTTCTTCTACGCTCAGATTTGAGAGCGTAATTACTTCTTCCGCCATTCAAGTACACTCCTCACGTCTCTATCACACGATTTCACCGAACATTGGAAATTAATCACAATTAGACGTATTATACCATTCGAGGATTAGATCTGCAACTTGATAGGGATTCTTCTCTCCTGCTTCCACTTCTGTCAAAATCTGCTGCCAAGATGGATTCTTTTCTATCCAGTGACGGATCCGGGATTGAACCCGATCTTCAATGATGCCAACGATCTCATCCTGCCTCCGCTGTTTACGGCGCTTCTCCCAAAGTCCGTTTTCTTGCAAAAAGGTCCGGTGCTGGCAGCATGCCTCCCACATTGCCTGAAAACTGGCAGGTTGACTGACGGTTGTTTTTAAAACGGGCGGACGCCAATCGAAATCATGAATAAAATCGAGCATATTGTTGATTTCCCGTTCCGTTTTGTCAGCTCCAGGGAGATCCGCTTTATTGATCACAAACAGGTCGGCGATTTCCATAATGCCCGCTTTCATCGTTTGAATGTGATCGCCCGCCGACGGATTCAAAACGACAGTGGTTGTATCCGCTACATTCATAATGTCAAGTTCCGATTGCCCTACTCCGACCGTTTCAATCAGAATAACATCAATACCATACGCGTCCAATACCCGCGTTGCCTCCTTGGTCGCTTTCGCCAACCCGCCCAAACTTCCTCTTGTCCCCATGGAACGAATAAAAACACCTGGATCCAGCGCATGGTCGTTCATTCGCACACGATCGCCCAGAATCGCGCCACCTGTGAAAGGAGATGTCGGGTCAACTGCAATCACCCCGATTTTTAATCCCTGTTTACGCAGCAAAAACAACAGTTGATCGGTCAATGTGCTTTTGCCTGCCCCAGGCGGACCTGTAATCCCGATCAAATACGCGTTTCCCGTGTGTTTGTGGAGTTCCTGCAACAATTCGTCTTTTTCTGTTGCATCGTTTTCGATCAGCGTGATCGCACGGGCCACCGCCCGCCGATCCCCTTTCAAAATCCGCTCTGTCAGTTCCATCCGCTCACCCGTTTCCCATGGAATTCTTCTCCCTTTCGCACGTTCCCCCTCCGTAATGGCAATTCGGATGCAGGTGCTCGCAAGGAGCCTCGCATCCGAATAGACCAGCAGGATTGTTCAAGTGCGCGACAGGTCGTGCGCCTTATTCTTTTAACAAGTAACCGGATACCACCACACGCTGGATTTCGTTCGTACCCTCGTAAATTTGCGTGATTTTCGCATCCCGCATAAACCGTTCAATCGGATATTCCCTTGTGTATCCATATCCGCCAAATATTTGCACCGCTTCCGTCGTTACGTCCATAGCGATATCGCCAGCAAACAACTTCGCCATCGCGGACGCCTTGCCATAAGGAAGCCCGTTGCTTTCCAACCATGCGGCCTGATAGGTCAGCAGCCTTGCCGCTTCGATCTGGGTCGCCATATCGGCCAATTTAAACTGAATCGCCTGGAAGGTCGAAATCGATTTGCCGAATTGTTCCCGCTGTTTCGCATAATCGAGCGCCAGATCCAGCGCCCCTTGCGCAATACCTAGCCCCTGTGCGGCAATTCCGTTACGTCCGCCGTCAAGGGTCATCATCGCCACTTTAAAACCGAACCCTTCGTCACCTAAGCGGTTTTCTACCGGCACCTTGCAGTTGTCAAAAATAATCTCGGTGGTCGGCGACGATTTAATCCCCATTTTCTTTTCCTTTTTCCCCACCTGGAACCCCGGAAAATCCTTTTCCACGATAAACGCCGTGATGCCGCGCGTCTTTTGCGAACGGTCGGTAGCAGCAAACACCACATATATGTCTGCTTCACCGCCGTTTGTGATAAAAATCTTCGAGCCGTTCAGGATATAATGTTTGCCGTCTTCAGAGAGTACAGCGGTTGTTCGCATGCCGCCCGCGTCCGAACCGGAACCTGGTTCCGTCAGGCAGTAAGCGCCTATTTTTCTGCCTTCTGCCAATGGCCGCAAATATTTCTGCTTCTGTTCTTCCGTTCCGAATTTGTAGATCGGCCAGCTTGCAAGCGAAATGTGAGCAGAAAGCGTAACTCCAATCGACGAATCGATACGGGACAACTCTTCAATCGCAATCACATACGATACAAAATCCAGCCCGGCGCCGCCGTATTCTTCCGGCCAAGGGATGCCGGTCAAACCGATTTTTGCCATCTTATCAAAAATGGAACGGTCAAACCGCTCTTCCTCATCCCGCAGAGCGGCAGTCGGCTGCACTTCCTTAATCGCAAAATCGCGGACGAGTTTGCGGATTTCTTCTTGTTCGGGCGTCAATTGAAAGTTCATATTTTCCGACTCCTTATCTCGATATATCGGTCAATTATTTTTTTCGGAAAGATGCCGGCCGCTTCTCAACGAATGCGGACATTCCCTCTAAACGGTCTTCCGTTCCGAATAACGTGCCGAATACTTCCGATTCTAACGCAAGCGCCCGGTCAAGGTCTACATTCATCCCTTCATTTACCAGTTTTTTGCTGAATTGCACGGCATAAGGCGCTTTTGAGAGCATCTTTTTCGCCATTTCCTTCGCCTTGTCCAACAATTGATCCGCTTCCACAACATGATTCACCAACCCGATCTGAGCAGCCCGCTCCGCCGAAATCATATCGGCCGTCATCAGCAACTCCTTTGCAATGCCGACTCCCACCAGCCGTGGCAGCCGCTGTGTACCGCCGAACCCGGCGACAATCCCCAAATTCACTTCCGGTTGGCCAAATTTTGCATTCGGGCTGGCCAGACGAATATCGCAAGCCATCGCCAATTCACAGCCGCCGCCCAACGCAAATCCGTTCACAGCAGCAATGACCGGCTGTGGCAAGCGTTCGATTTTGGTAAATATGGCATTGCCCAACTGCGAAAATGCTCTTGCTTCAAGCGGCGTCTTGCCCTTCATTTCGGCAATGTCGGCACCCGCCACAAACGCCTTGTCCCCCGCTCCGGTGATAATCACCGCTTCTATCGAATCGTCTTTCCCGACAGTGTCCACCAGCTGTGACAATTCACCCAGCAAAGCGGAATTAAGCGCGTTTAACGCTTTGGGCCGGTTCAATGTGACAATCGCAATTTTGTCTTCGACTGCAAAAATCAGATTTTCGTAGTTCATTCTTATCCCTACCCCTCGTATACATAGAATCCTCGTCCCGTTTTCTTCCCTAACCAACCGGCTTTCACATATTTGCGAAGCAGCGGACAGGGGCGATATTTGGGATCGCCCAATCCTTCGTACAGCACTTCCATAATCGATAAACAAGTATCCAACCCGATAAAATCAGCCAATGTCAAAGGTCCCATCGGGTGGTTCATGCCCAGTTTCATCACTTCATCAATCGCCTCTTTGCTTGCCACCCCTTCGTAAAGGCAATAGATCGCTTCATTTATCATCGGCAACAGGACCCGGTTCGAGACAAATCCCGGAAAATCATTCACTTCAACAGGCGTCTTGCCCATTTTTTTGGCAAGCGCATCCACTGTCTGGTAGGTCTCGTTCGATGTAGCCAGGCCGCGAATCACCTCTACCAGCTTCATCACCGGCACCGGATTGAAGAAATGCATGCCAATTACCTGTTCCGGCCGCTTCGTAACGGCTGCTATTTCCGTGATGGGAAGCGAAGATGTATTGGTCGCTAAAATCGCACCTTGCGGCGCATATGTATCCAGTTTGCGAAACAGTTCGCTCTTTACTTCCATGTTTTCGACAGCCGCTTCCACGACAAATTGCACATCTTTGGCATCCGCAAGGTCGGTGGACGGTTGAATACGGGCCAAGATCGCCTGCTTTTCGTCTTCCGTTTTACGGCCTTTTTCCACGTCACGGGAAAGGTTTTTGTTGATTACGCCGATTCCACGTTGAACATATTCTGCCTTAATGTCATTCAGCACCACCTGCAGACCGGCTTGCGCGGCAACCTGCGCGATGCCTCCGCCCATTTGGCCTGCGCCGATGATTAATATTTTTTCGATATTCATAGCTACCTCCTATTTTTCGTTTCGAATTGGACAAGCGATTGCCGTCGTATAAGTATCCAGAATCCGGTAATCGGCAAAAAATCGAAAAGGGTCGGTTTCCGCCATCCTACTCTACACGGAGCAGAATGGCATCGCCCTGTGCGGCTCCGGAACAGATGGCCGCAATTCCTAATCCGCCACCGCGCCGCCGCAGTTCATGGATCAGGGATCCGATGATGCGGGCGCCGCTTGCCCCAATAGGATGCCCAAAAGCGATGGCGCCTCCGTTCACGTTTACAATCTCCTCATTCCACCCGACAATTTTTCCCGATGTCAGCGTAACGGCCGCAAACGCTTCATTCACTTCAAACAAGTGGATGTCAGATAGTTTATACCCTGTTTTCTGCAGTAATTTTTGAATGGCCAGCCCTGGAGTTGTCGCAATGTAGGGTGCTTCTGCGGCCACCTCGGCATGACCGAGGATCGCAGCCAGCGGTTTCTTCCCTTCCGCCGCTGCCCGATCATGTGACATGAGAACCAACGCAGCCGCACCATCGTTGACCCCCGGTGCATTTCCTGCTGTAACGGTTCCTTCTTCCAGATATAAGGCAGGCAATGCGGCCAATTTTTCCAACGATGAGTCGGGGCGAGGCGCCTCATCACAATCGACTGTCATCGTTCCTTTTTTGCCGCAAACTTCAACAGGCACTATTTCATCTGTCAAAATTCCGCTTTGTAAGGCAGCTACCGCTCTTTGATGGGAACGCAACGCCCATTCATCCTGTGCCGCCCGATCAATCCCGTATTCGGCTGCTACCAGCGACCCGTGCACCGCCATCGGGACATTATGGAATGCGCAGCGCAATCCATCATAGGTCATTAAATCGATCAGCGCCGAATCTCCCATCCGCATCCCCCAACGTGCCTGCGGAATCGCATAGGGAGCGTTCGACATCGATTCCATGCCACCTGCTATAATCACATCTGCATCACCTGTCCGGATGATCTGGTCGGCAAGCGTGACGGCACGCATACCTGACGCGCAAACTTTGTTGATGGTTTCCGTTGGAACTTCCCAAGGCAGCCCTGCTTTGATAGCAGCTTGTCTGGAGGGGATCTGACCCGCTCCTCCTTGCAGCACCATTCCCATAATCAGTTCTTCCACTTGACCGGCAGATATCTGAGCCCGCTCCATTGCACCGCGAATCGCAATGGCACCCAATTCAACCGCTGGCAACGCGCTCAACGCCCCTCCCAACCTACCGAACGGCGTTCGCGCCGTGCCGACAATTACCGTTTGCCGCACGACAATCCCCCCTGTGACACAGCCATCATAAATACAAGTTTCTGTTAATACATATACCGCAATATGCGAAATTTTGCGAACAGAATTTTGCGTTAATAATTAAAGAAACCTTTGCTTTCGCCAAGCCTTTGGCGCAGGCGGAAGCAAAGGTTCACTTAGGTCGACAGGATAACATATATCAATTCCTATCGATCAAAAAAACTCCCGCCCCCAAAAGCAGGAACGAGAGTCGTTTTAAAAATGAATCAGTAATTAACAGGACCTCTGTTCGGCATCTGTTCGAGCACTCGCATCATCACAACGGCCGCCTGTGCTTTTGTCACAGGATCTTTCGGATGGAAAAGTCCATCGGACCCTGTTAAAATGTGAAGTCCGCTGACAATGGCAATATCCCCCACATACTTGCCATCTTCCGACACAGATACATCTTGGTAAGGATTCTGGAAAATGCCCGTTGCATCTGAAAGCTTGCCGTATCCTAACACCGCTGTCGCGAGATCCGCCAATTCTTCGCGGGTGATTATATCGTCAGGTCGGAAATTATCCGTTTTCTGATCAATCCACTTTCGAAAATAGGCTTCTCTAATATAGTCAAAATTAGGATCAGTTTGCGGCACGTCCTGCATCGCCGCACTTTTTTGCGCACCCGCCATCAACGGGCGGTCCGTTGCCAGAATCATATATTTGATCATATCTCCGCGTGTTACCGGATCATCCGGCTTAAGCTTGCCGTCCACCGTTTTAAAAATGCCCCGATTTAAGAAATATTGCAATTCTTTTTCCGCCCAATTCCCTTTAATGTCTTCCGCTTCTGCCTGCTGCGGCACCGGTTCGCCCCAAACCGACACCCATTCCCCCGTTATCGCATTTACCGATTGTGAGCCTTCAAGCCCGAACGGTGCATAAACCAGTTTGATTTTCGGAGAATTGCCGGGCGCATACGGCGGTACGCCGGATTTAAAGGGAGTATTGGCGTGTTCATACACGGGAATAAATTGCAGCTGCAACCGGCTTTTCTCCATGTACTTCGCTGCTGCCGACGCCAAATCGATCGCTGGTTGGGGCGATGGGAACCTGATCTTCTCGTTCCAACCCCAACCTATGTTGAAATTCCGAATTTCTCCCGTATTGGCGTCAACTGTAACGTTGAACGACAAGTCCTGGAAGGGAATTCCATTCACCAATTGGACAAATTGGACGTAATATTCCGGTCTGTCCGCAGATGAACTGGCAGATGTGAACGCCACCCGATTTGTAAGTGTGGGAACCGCATTTTTCACAAAATCAACGGCACGTTCTACCGCCTTGTCTTTGGAAACTGCGGGGTCTTTCGGAAATCCCTCCGGTGCTTTTTGATCCGCTTGGTAGATATAATACTCCATCAGTTCGCCTGTAGCGGCATTTATCGTCACGTTTACGTTTTTAATGGTCAGGTAGTCCTGCGGGTTCCCTTTTTGGTAGGAAAACCGCCAAACAGGAGCGCTGTTTTCATTGTTTTCATAGGAAGAATTTTGCAGTGTGTATCCATCTAACGCTAAATGATAGTCTGCCAGCAACTGTAACGCTTTTTCTTTGCTGATCGGACCGGCAGCTTTTGCCGTTCCGGGCTGATCCGTCAACGGCTTGTATTCCGCTTTAGGACTATCCGTAACCGGATTTCCATCCGGCCCCAGCACGCCCCCGCTAACCGCATCGATTACAGGCAAGCTTGCCGGTGCAAAAGAGGGACCGACGGGACTGTATACCAAATAGGCTTCATCGATTGATTTTTGATACGGAGTCCGTTTGGGGATGTATTGCAGATGCAGATTTAACGCAGTTTCAAACTTTTTGCCAGCCTCTTGCATAGGCAGGGGTCGATCTACCGCCGGAAACTGCACTTCATCCGACCAGTTGCGGTAATAGGCTCGCAGCTCTCCTTTTCCGTTTACCGTAATCGTTATGGAATCGTTTGGATATGCCACCTGCCCTGCATTTCCGGCGTTTACCATCCGTACGAAGCGAAATTGGTGCATCATTTGGCTTCCGTAAGGTTGCTTTCCCTTATACTGCGCTTCCATTGGCTGCTCCTGCACCTGTCCGGATTTATCGGGCGCAAATTGTTCCAGGTATTTCTTGGCAATGACTCCTGCTTGATCGCGCGAAATCGGACTTACAATCTGCTCATCATCTTGGCTAAAAATGTTAGCATCGAGCAGCACACCTGTTTTAGCATCAATCGCCGCCGTGATGTTTCCCCGGTCAAACGAATTGACCGGACCATAGTTGATTCGCCAGGCGCTGCGCGGAACAGACGCCACTCCATTGCCTTTGTCTTCATATAAAGACGCGTTTTTCAGTTCATATCCATCCGGTATGGCAAGCATTTGTTTCAGTTTTTCGACAGCCTGTTCCTGTGTGAGAACCGTTACTGCCGCCACTGTTGGTTCGGCCGCCAACGCGGCATAAGGGACCGACGCCAACAAGAGTCCGGACACCAAAGAGAGTACGGCCACACGTTTTCTGTTCCCCATTTTTTCTCCTCGCTTCCCAAATTGATCATAGGCGGGATGACCACCCGGTCCCGCTGTTAAACACCCTACTTATTTAGACGACAAAAGAGAAAAAATGTTACACAATTCTGGCAACCGAGGATATCATTACTTTCACTGCCATAGCCGACTCATCCAGTTATAGAGAACGCCCCCCGCCCAAATACCGATAATCCCTAACACTCCGGAAAAAACGGGCGGTGCAGGCAAAGGCAATTTAATTGCTGAAAACAGAAATCCGACAACCACCCCAGTCAACACCGACAACCCCCAAACCCGCAAATCCATCACGATCAACCCCTTTTTCCATCGCGGTTATGTACTTCCTTATGGATCTCCGACAGCACTTTTACCTGGATATCCAATTCCATCTGACTGATTGCCCCTGACATATCCATCTGATACGCAACCCGTAAGCTGCCGCCATTTAAGGAAAGATTGTGGCGCAAATAGGACGTTTGAATTTCGATCGGCCACGTTCCGTGCTCCGTAACAAGGGCCGTTCGATCAACCGCTCCCTCTTCGAATCTCGCCCGCAACCCCGTCCCGCCCTGCCGAATCAAAACGGCCTCTGTTGGTTTTACTTTCCAGACAGTCCGGATTTCCTTCCGATCATCGTTAGATTCATGATAGGTCAGGTAGATGGCGTTTTCTTTTTGATACAACAATCCTGTTTCGTAAGTCTGAAATCGATCCGTATGCTGATCGAATGCCTGTTTCGTGTCAATTTGAATTCGAACAGGAATCTTCTCCATCCGCCCGCCTCCTGCACACACACTTATTTTTACTGTACCAAAAATGGAAAATGCCTGCCATTTGAGGGAGACCCCGAACGGCAGGCGCCATGGCCCGTTGTTTCCAACTTCAGTTTCCTTGCTTCAGTCCGGCTGTTTACCGAACAAACCCCAACAACACTTCCCGGATCACTTTTGAAGCGACGATCTGTGACAATTCAGATGGATCGATACCAGGCGATACTTCTACAATATCAAATCCCACCACATCCAAGCCTGCCTCTGCAATGGCATGGACAGACTGCATCAATTCAAGCGATGTGATCCCGCCCGGCTCTGCGGTCCCTGTACCTGGCGCAAAAGCCGGATCCAATACGTCAATATCAACTGTAACATAGACAGGACGGCTTTTTAATTCCGGCAGCACTTTTTTTAACGGTTCCAACACCGTAAACGGATAAAAATTGGTATTCTGCCGCCCCCATTGAAACTCTTCCCGCGTGCCGGACCGAATCCCGAACTGGTAGACGTTTTTAGGGCCGATCAATTCCGCTGACTTGCGAATCACCGCTGCGTGAGAGTACTCTTCCCCTTCGTAATGCTCACGCAGGTCGGCATGTGCGTCGATATGGATCAACGCGAGATTCGGATACTTCTTGGCGACAGCCTGAATCGGTCCCCACGTCACCAAATGCTCGCCGCCAATCCCGAGCGGAAACTTGCCGTCCGCCAATATTTTCTCCACATACTCGTGAATCTGTTCGACGGAACGTTGCGGATTGCCGAATGCAAGCGGAATGTCGCCCGCATCAAAATACTTCACATCTTCCAAATGCTTGTCCAGATATGGGCTGTATTCTTCCAGACCGATCGATACTTCCCGCACACGGGTCGGCCCCAACCGGGTACCCGTTCGAAACGATACGGTCCAGTCCATCGGCATACCGTAAATGACCGCTTTTGCGACCGCATAATCCTGTGTAGCACCGATAAATTCATTGCCATTATAGGCAGGATCAAATTTCATAGGATGAAACGTCATACCTGAACCTCCCTTTCCGCTGGCCCTACTTCAGTAATTCCTCGACAAATTTAGGCAAGCGGAATACTGACTTGTGAATGTGTGGCGAGTAATACTTCGTTCCCGGCGGGTCAAACAGTTTGGATTCGTCGACTGCCAGTGGATCGTGCTTTTTCGAACCCAATGTAAAACTCCAAAGTCCTGACGGGTAGGTCGGTATCGCCGCCGTGTAGTAGCGTGTGACCGGGAAAATCGACGCAATATCTTTGTAAACCCGACGAATCAAGTCTTTGTTGAACCAGGGGGATTCCGACTGCGCCACCATGATGCCATCCTCTTTTAACGCCTCATAGATCCCCTGATAGAAATCTTTCGCAAAAAGCCCTTCTGCCGGTCCGACCGGTTCCGTGGAGTCAACCAGAATCACGTCATACTCGTTTTTGTGTTCCATTACATGTTTGATGCCATCAATCACCTGTACATCCACTTTTGGATTGCCTGTCAGTTCACATGCAATTTGCGGCAAATACTGTTTCGACACTTCAATCACGCGACCGTCGATTTCGGCCAGCACCGCTTTTTCAACAGACGGATGTTTAACGATTTCGCGGATTGCGCCGCCATCGCCGCCGCCAACCACCAGCACTTTTTTCGGGTTGGGATGCGTGTTCATCGCCACGTGCGAAATCATCTCGTGATAGACAAACTCATCCATATCGGTAGTCATTACCATGCCGTCGAGAACCAGCATTTTGCCGAACTGAAGCGTATGGATCATATCCACTTTTTGAAAATCGGACTGTTCCGTATGTAAAGTCTTATCAATTTTCGCTGTAATTCCAAAGTTCTCCGTTTGCTTCTCCGTATACCAAAGTTCCATTCCGTTCCATCCCCCTCATTATCATTCTGATCCTAGTCTAGGTTTTCGTTCCGAACGGAAACCTATCCAAAATCCACCATCCGTTTTTCGACAAACTGTGCATTATTATACCGCAACGTTTAATCTCTTGCAATTTCGCCCATACTGGTTGCTAGAGTCAAAGGAGCAGGTGAAAATGACAGATAAATCAATCGATTTAATTGAAGATATAGAGCCGGTTGACCCTGTAACGCCTCCGCCTGACAGTGAACGGATCCGTCAAAAGAAAATCCTTCTTCTCAAGTTGGCTCTTTTCTTTATGGTTATCACATTTCTATCCGGCAGCCTCTTTTATCTATACGTACGGTTTGCCCCGCTGCCGGACAGTGACCTGAACAGCCATTCGCGCATCCTGTCGGCAGACGGCAGCATGCTGGCTGATCTGACCGATAACGGGCAAAACCGGGTCAAAGTGCCGATCAGCGAAATTCCTGTCTATCTTCAGCAAGCTACCGTAGCGATTGAGGATGCCCAATTTTATAATCACGGAGGGTTCAATTTCCGGGGCATCGCCCGCGCGCTCTATGTCGATCTGAAAAATGGCGAGATTGTCGAAGGCGGCTCCTCCATCACACAACAGCTTGCGAAAGTACTGTTTCTCTCACAAGATCGAACTTTTTCCCGTAAGTTGCAGGAAGTTCTATTGACCATCCAGTTGGAAACCCGTTTCTCCAAACAGGAAATTCTTGAAAACTACCTGAATGCGGTGTACTACGGAAACGGAGCAAACGGAGTGGGAGCGGCAGCCAAACTGTATTTCAACAAACCGGTCAGCCAATTGACGCTTGCAGAATCATCCCTTTTGGCCGGTTTGCCGAAGGGACCGTCGATCTATTCTCCATTTGATCACCTGGATCAGGCAAAAGCTCGTCAACACCAGGTATTGGAGGCAATGGTTCGAAACGGGTACATTACCGGACAGCAAGCGGATGAAGCCTATCAACAGCCGCTCACCTTGTCCTCCCAAAAAAATATTGAGACGGGCGCCGCCCCTTACTTTTCCCGCTACGCCGCATGGTCGGCATTAAATCAGAACGGAGTTCCGGAAGATGAGCTTTACCGCGGGGGCGTGACACTGCAAACCACTATCGACCTGTCCATGCAAAAAGCGGCGGAAGCGGCTGTTCGGAAATATCTCCCCAATACGCCCGGATTGCAAACGGCACTCATCGCACTCGATCCCACCACCGGGGAGATCAAGGCAATGGTCGGGGGCCGCGCTTTCGAACAATCCACGCTGAACCGAGTGCTCTCCAGACGGCAGCCCGGTTCTTCGTTTAAGCCGTTTGTTTATTTGACAGCACTTGAAAGCGGAATTACACCTGTCAAAATGTACAAAAGCGAACAGACCTCCTTCCCGTACGATAAAGACAAGGTGTACACCGTCAAAAATTTTGACAATATTTATGTGCATGACTATATCAATATGCGGGAAGCCATAAAACGGTCTGACAACGTATATGCCGTGTCAACCGAAATGGAGGTAACACCGCAGCGAGTGATCCAAACGCTTGACCGCTTCGGGTTTGCAACGCAATTTCAGCCTTATCCGTCACTGGCGTTAGGCGTGTTTCCTGTTTCCCCGTTGGAAATGGCCCGTGCCTATGCGGCTCTGGCCAACGGCGGCACATTGGTGGAGCCAACCGCCATTCGTCAGGTAACCAACGCCTACGGTCGTGAAATTTACCACCGGGAGAGACAAACCCGACAGGTTGCATCACCGCAAAACGCTTTCATTCTAACCGACTTAATGAAAAGTGTGTTTGACGTCGGCGGTACGGCAGCCCGTATTCAGCCGGACGTGGCGAATCGAATCGTCGCCGGAAAAACTGGTACGACCGATACCGACGCGTGGATGGCCGGATATACACCCAACCTTGTGTGTGTCGTTTGGGTCGGGTACGACAAAGATCAATTGCTCGGCCCGGTCGAATCGCGTGCCGCCTCACAGATTTGGGGCGATTTTATAAAAAATGCGCTGGCAAACGAGCCGGCTGCCGATTTTCCCCGACCGGACGGGTTGCTTGAGGTAAACATCGATCCCACAACCGGGATGATCGCTACAGACAATTGTCCACGCGTCGAACGGGAGTTTTTCCGAATCGGTACGGAACCGCTGCAGGAATGCACGGTTCATAAAGGCTCACCTATCCGTTTGGATAAGACACCAGACACCCGAACAGAATCCAGCATAGAAAAAATTTGGCGCTGGTTCAAAGGATCCAATGAACGATAAACGACTCCCTGTTGACTGCATCTCTTTCATAGCGTATCGTATGAATATTGAAGGAGAACTTTAGGGGGAATTTCTATGCCGTTTGGATTATCTGACCGCGTGAAATCGATTCCGCCGTCACCCACTCTGTCAATCGATGCAAAAACCAAAGAGTTGGTGGCACAAGGTATCGATATTATCAATCTGAGTGTGGGGGAGCCTGATTTCGGCACACCGGAACCGGCCTGTCAGGAAGGCATCACCGCCATTCAGGAAGGATTTACGAAATATACTGCTGTTGCCGGTATTAACAATCTGCGCAAAGCGATCGCCAAAACCCTGAAAGAGGAAGACGGCGTTGAATATGAAATGGACGACATTATTGTTTCAAACGGCGCCAAACATTCTCTGTTTAACGTTTTTATGGCTGTTTGCAATCCGGGCGATGAAGTCATTTTGCCCGCTCCGTACTGGGTCAGCTACCCGGAAATGATCCGTCTGGCCGGAGCCACGCCAGTGATCATCGAAACGGATGAATCGACCGGTTTTAAAATTACGCCCGAGCTTTTAAAAAACGCGATTACATCGAAGACGAAAGCGCTGCTGCTGAACTCGCCGAGCAACCCGACTGGCGCTGTCTATACGCCGGAAGAACTGCAAGCGCTGGCGAAAGTCATTGAGCAGCACGACTTCTATGTCATTTCTGACGAAATATACGGAAAACTGGTTTATGATGTTCGGCAAGTTTCGATTGCCTCTCTATCGGAAGCAATGAAACAGCGTACATTGCTCGTCAACGGTTTTTCCAAAGCGTTTGCCATGACCGGCTGGCGATTGGGATATGTAGCGGGAGATCGTGCCGTTATTAAAGCGATGACCACCTTTCAGAGTCAGTCCACTTCAAATCCGTCATCGATTTCACAGCGCGCCGGCGTGAAAGCGTTGGAATGTTTCGATCCGCAGGTGGTCGAGGTTTTCCGCCGCCGCCGCGATTATATTTTGAAACGAATTGAGGCCATGCCTTATATTCAATGCATTGTGCCAAACGGTGCATTTTATGTATTCCCAAACGTATCGGGGGTTTTTGGCAAAACGTATCAGGACGTAACGATTGACTCGGCCAGCACGTTTGCCACGCTCTTGTTAGAGAAGGCCAATATTGCTTTGGTTCCGGGCGAAGGATTCGGCGCCCCCAACAACATACGGATTTCGTATGCGGTGTCAGATGAGGATTTGACAAAAGCGATGGATCGGCTGGAAACGTTTCTGCAAGAAGTCAAGTAAGTAGAGCAACCGTAAAAAAGTACGTTCTTCAAAACGAAGGACGTACTGTTTTTCTATGCAGTGCCTGGATTTCGGAAGCTGACATCGGTTTTCCTAACAGATGTCCTTGCGCCACATCACACTGATTCGCTTCGAGGAAACGAAGCTGCTCCACCGTTTCGACTCCCTCGGCAATCACTTTTAACTTTAAGTTGTGCGCCAACGCAATTATAGCCTGAACAATCGCTGCATCATCAGGGTCATTTGTAATTTCACGGATGAACGACTGATCGATTTTTAAGGAATCAACCGGAAATTGTTTTAAGTAGCTTAGGGATGAATAGCCGGTTCCAAAATCGTCGATTGAAATATGGAGGCCAATGCTTTTCAGCTTTTTTAACGTTTCTGTAACTGAACCGGTATTTTTCATGGAAATGTTTTCAATCAGTTCCAACTCCAGATATTTGGCTTCCAACCCGGTTTCTTGCAGCACTTGCTCGATCAAATCGACAAAATTTCGCTGTTGAAACTGGCGGGTAGAAATATTAACCGCCACTCGCAGCGGCGGAAGCCCGGCGTCTTGCCAAATCCGGCTTTGCCTGCACACCTTCCGCAGTACCCATTCCCCTATTTGGATGATCATACCCGTCTCTTCCGCTAAAGGAATAAATTCTGCCGGAGTAAGTAACCCTCGTTTTGGATGCTTCCAACGAACCAGTGCCTCCAACCCGACTGTAGAGTTGTGAGACACATCGATTTGCGGTTGATAGTAGACAACAAACTCTTCACGTTCCAGGGCCCGTTGCAATTCGCTTTCCAAGGTTAACCTCTGGAATACACCCGTATCCGTATTGGGCATATACAACTGATACGTGCTCTTGCCTTGCTCTTTCGCCGTGTACATGGCAGAGTCAGCGTTTTTCATAAGGGTTTCCATATCTTCCCCGTCATCCGGGTAGATCGCTGCCCCGATACTGGTGGTGATTAAAAATTCACTGCCCTCCATGTTAATTGGATACCTGAATGCGTCAAAAATTCGGTCCACCATCGCGACCAGCTCCTCCGAATCGGAGATGGAAGGCATCAATACAGTAAATTCATCACCGCCCATGCGGCCAACCACTTCATCGTTTTGGATACATTGCCGCAACCGATCGGCCACCGTTTGCAGCAGCAAATCGCCGACTGCGTGTCCCAACATGTCATTAATGTTTTTAAAGTGGTCCAGGTCGAGAAAAATTAACCCGACCTTATGCTGCCTGATCTTCGCATCATGCAGCGCAGTTAACAGTCGTTCCTGAAAATACCTCCGGTTCGGCAAATCCGTCAGCGCATCATGATAGGCCATGTGGTTAATCAGTTCAATCGCGCGATTGCGTTCCGTAACGTCTTTCGCAATACCGTAGATCCCTGTCACCTTGTTATCTGCGGTAATGGGGAATGAGGTTATCTGCGCGATCAACCGTTTGCCGTTTTTGTGTAGGACTGTCACTTCATATTCCTGCGGCTGACCCTTTCTGACATTATCCATACGCACCCGCAAGCTTGGCCATTCTTCCGGACAAACATAAGAAATGACATCCTGACCAATCAATTCCTCCATTTGATATCCGAGAAACTTCTCAACAGCAGGGCTCATGGTCAAAACCTTTCCATCGATAGAAACGGAGAAAATCATATCGGTGTTATATTCCACAATGGATCGGTAGCGTTGTTCGCTTTCTTCCAGACGCCGTTCCGCTTCCTTGCGCTCTGTAATATCCCGGCAGATACCGCGAAAACCGGTCGGTTCCCCTTTCGCATTGCAAATCAGAGAAATGGAGATATCTATAAACCGTTCTTTCCCCTCTTTTGAGTTCATTTTAAATTCATAACTAGTGACCGGTTCACCGGTCCGAAAAACCCGGTTAAATGTTTCGTATATTTCAGCAGAAGTTTTCTCGTCCGTATAATCGCGGTTGTTCATATTCAACAAATCCTCCCGCGAATATCCGAAAATCTCGCACAATGATTGATTGAGTTCCGTAAACTTACCTGCCAGATCGACTTCATAATAGCCGTCCCTGATATTGTCCAGAACGGCCTGATACTTCTCTTCACTTTCCTGCAGCTGCGCCATGTTACGACTGATCAATAAATGAAGCATCCAGGAGGTGACCAACACAAAGAACAGACCGTTGAAAATCTGTAAAAACAGCACCTTTTCCAAATTTTCCACAAAGAAATTCAAAATCCGGTCAGAGATAACGAACCAACCGATCGAAGCCAAGATATATAAAAGCATTATTCGAAAGGGATTCAAAGACTCACTTCCTAACCCCCAATATTACAAGGGGACGATTTCGTATTTGTAAAAAATTCGACTCTCTGAAAACGATTTCCTTTATATTAACAATTAGTCAGCAGAATTTATGAAAAACTTATTAATATTAAGATTTTAACAAATTCTCTCTTATTTGATAAGTCTGTAAAGTCTGGAAATAATGTGTGAAAACAGAAGAAGAAGAGGACAATGGTCTGCCTGGCAGCCAATTGGTTCGTTCGGAGGATCGATCTGGAGTATCATAATGGGGCTATCCCGGAAGAAACAACACGATGCAAGCTGGTTTGATTCGGTGTTCCTTCCAGGACAGTAGGTTTCATGCGGGTTACTTGATGATCAATGCGAACACTTTCTTTGGCCCATGCACACCGATGGAAAGATCGTTTTCGATATCGGAACTGCGCGAAGGACCCGTTATAAAATTAACGCCTGCTGGCAAAGAACCATTCCGGTTCATCTCATCGATCTTGACCATCACTTCACCAATTCTTGTGACCAGTTGTTTGGCTCGAAACACCGCGATGTGAATGGGAGGCAAAAGACTGACGGAACGTGCTTTTTCACGGGATGAAAAGAGACTTAACGTTCCCGTATCCGCGACTGCATAATCGGCCCAGGTAATGCCGGCTTCTGCTTGATTGGCAATCTCTTTCATTGACTGGGGGTCACCGTGTCCCCATACGTTCACCGTTATTCCGGATAGCCGCAATGGTTCATCAAGTCCGAGCGATTCCAATTCCGGGTGGTCCCAGCGAATGAGATTCGTAATGTTTTCTTCCTGAATCCAACGTTTCAAAACGTCGACCGCTTCCCATTCGGACTGTACTGTTTCCGCGACGCCTGTTAACGCCCGCCAACTTTCACAAAACCTCTCGATCTTTTCCTCTTGTGACAATTGAAATTGACGCCAAAAATCCGGTGGGCCGATCACATCCCGCGACGGTTTCTCGGTAAGCGGCTCAGACCTTCCCAAGCGGCCCGCGATACGTTTCAGCAAAGCAAATTCTTGCTCAGTCAGATTGCTGCTCATTTCGAATCTCCCCCCTTCGGACCTTCCAGTTCCGCAGAAAGCTGAGCCCATTTTTCACGGAACGATTGCGGTGCCGGTGAGGGAAAATGACGTGCGTTTGTCCATCCCAACATATGAAGCGGACCTTTTTCGATATAGCCATCTTTCGCCATAAACGGCACCATCAGTTTAGCCGCACGCATTGACAACCGATAACGTCCCGGATTTGCAAACGAGCCTCGATACATGCGAAACGCCATCCGTTCCCAACCGGGAGTTAACCCCAATTTCACTTTTCGCGCGCGCAAATGGACCAGCATGTCATGCAGCGGAATTTTCACCGGACAGGCGTCCGTACATGCGCCGCATAAACTGGATGCATAAGGGAGATCTCCCCACACCTTCATATCGTCCCGTAACAATGGGGTAATCACAGCGCCAATCGGTCCGGGATAGACATCGCCGTAAGCGTGTCCGCCGATATGACGGTACACCGGGCATACGTTCAGACAAGCGCCGCAACGGATACAGTTCAACACTTCCTGAAATTCGTCATCCCCTAAAATGTTGCTGCGGCCGTTATCTACGATGATCAGATGGAATTCCTGCGCCCCGTCCAAATCCTCTTCTTTACGGGGGCCGTTGATTACCGACACGTAGGAGGTGATTTTTTGCCCGGTGGCACTGCGCGGCAACAAGTTCACAAATGTCTCCAGATCCTCAAATGAAGGCAGCAAACGTTCCATTCCCATAAACGCTACATGGACGGGAGGCAACGTCGTCACCATTCGGCCATTTCCCTCATTCGTAAACATCACAATGGAACCAGATTCGGCAATTGCAAAGTTGCATCCGGATACCCCAATATCCGCTTCCAGGAACTCTTGCCGCAGCTTTCGACGGGCAAATGCGGTCAGTGTCGGTGTGTCCTCGGAAATCTGCTCTCCGCTGATTGCTGAAAATTTGTCTGCAATCTGGTACCGGTTTTTGTGAATGGCCGGTATGATAATGTGTGAAGGCGCTTCGCCAAACAGTTGGATGATATACTCGCCCAAATCGCTTTCCAGCACTTTCACGCCGATCTCTTCCAGCGCTTTGTTCAGATGCACTTCTTCTGATACCATCGATTTTGATTTGAGGACGCTCTTCGCGTTTTTCTGTTTGGTAATGTCCAGAAAAATCTGTACGGCATGCTCGGCAGTATCGGCAATGTGCACATGACCCCCGCGTTTTTTTACGTTTTGGATCAATTGCCCCAAGTAATAATCAAGATGCTGCACCACATGCGAACGAATGCGGCTGCCCTGTTCCCGCCATTCCTGCCAATTGCCAAGCGCCTCGGAAGAGGCCAGCTTACCCCCTTCCAGTCGATCGGTCGTTTTTTTAACCGCTTCAATTAATGTTTCATCGGCAATCGCATGCTTCATCCGTTCCTTAAGCGGCATGGCCGGTTTTACGCTCATGATTTCACTCCTTCCCACAGCAGTTCCGCTACATGCATCACCCTTACAGGGGCGCCTTCATAGCGCAACCGACCGCCGATATTCATGAGACACCCCATATCCGTGCCTACCAGAATTTCCGCATTTGTTTCTTTTACGTGTTCCGCTTTTTCTGCCACCATCGCACCTGATACTTCGTGCATCTTGACCGCGAACGTGCCGCCAAATCCGCAGCAATCTTCCGCAAAAGGAAGATCAACCAGTTCCAACCCCTGCACATTTTGCAGCAAAGCCAACGGCTCATGTTTGATGCCCATCAGCCTCATGGCGTGGCAAGAAGGGTGATAGGTCACTTTTGCGTTCATTCGGGCTCCCAGATCCTGCTTACCCAATACATTCACAATAAACTGGGATAATTCAAATGATTTGCTGACGAATTTTTTTGCCCGTTCCTCCCAGCGGCTATCCCCTTCAAATAAAAGAGGGTAATAGTGGTGAATCATGCCGATGCATGATCCGGACGGTCCCACCACGTATTCACTTTTTTCAAACGATTCTATCAACGTTTTGGCCACATCTCTCGCTTCATCCCGATATCCGGAATTAAAAGCCGGTTGGCCGCAGCAGGTTTGGCCTTCCGGAAAATCGGCCCGTACACCGAGCCGGTCCAGCAAACGCACCGTACTCTCTCCGACATTCGGATAGAACGTATCTGCCAGACAAGTGATAAACAGGGAAACGTTCATATGTAATTCGACTCCTTATGCTTTATACATCCATTATACCGTAAATGGTTCGCCAGAGGTATGACGACATACATATGTATATAAAAAACCACTCATTCCGGTTGAACTGCTCCTGCACAGGCCGTTTATGAGTGGTTGTCCCTTTTTTATTTTTCAATACGCACTTAACAGTCGTCACTGCCCTGCAGATTTCCTTCTCCGTCTGCGAATTTTCCATCATTTACGACAGCGATGAGCCCGGCTTGTTCCAGCTCGGAAAGCACTTCAAACAGGCTGTCTTTTTTGGCAGCAGGCAAACTGGCCACGTAATGTGCCCAATCTGTAGGGTTTTACACACTCCCGGGAACCCAACCCCATAGGATGAAGAAATGAGACGTCTAGTTACAGATGCCTTACGAGGAGGTGTACATGTGGACAGACTCAAATCGACTCCAGCCGCCGCCACTCGGAAGTCGAATCGCATATCGACCGCAGACAGACGCAAATCTCCCAACTCCACAACCCGAAAAAAATCGGTTGGCCGCAAATCGGCCATCTCCCGCCAAAATGCGGCAAACTCCGGTTCCTCAAAAGCATCGGGGTTGCTTTCGCTTTCCAACTTAGGTAACTTAAGCGCCATGTGCAAACAGTGCCTTAAATATTTACAGCAAGCGGACGTTTGGCTGGAAACAATCAACAAAGCCTCTACCTCGTTGAATGAGGCGGGATTGCTGCAAAAGCTTATCAAAACCAAGGGAAAGGGACTATCGACCGGGGATATGGCCAGCGTCTTAATGGCCTTTATGAATACACCACTGGCAGACCAATTTTTCAAAGGGGGTTCCAGCGAAGAAGATTCCTCGACTGCAAACAGGCAACCCGCGAATCAATCAGGACACCCGGAACAGAACCCATCTTCTCCGCCGGCATCGTCTGCGCCGTCGGCAGGACATCCCGGTTGGCCCCGATACCCCGGAATGCCGCCTGGTCCGCCAACATTTGGACAGCCTGCCCCTCCCGCTTGGCCAGGTTATATGCAGGGCTACAATCCGCCGCCGCCAACTTTTCCGCAACCGCACTCCTATCCCGCTTACGGATATCCGCCAGCTCAGCAACTGCCTGCCAATCCGCCGGACAGCTAACGGTGATAAAAAAAAGACTGCGAATCGCTCGCAGCCTTTTTTGTTACTTGATAAACTTTTTAAATTCGTTGATCGAATTCGGGTCGATTTTGCCTTGGCCATACTTTTTAATCAACTCTTCCGGATCCTGCGGCTGACCTCCTTTTGTTGCGTCTTTATAAGCTTTTGCAAATTGGTTCAACCGTTCTTCACTAACCGGCAGCTTAAACTCGGTCGCCAATCTTTTTGCCAACTCTTTTACTTTATCCGCATCTTTCCAGTCTTCCGGTTTCGTGTTCTTAACCTGATTCAGCACACCCAGCAATCCGCCTTTGTTGGCTTGCGAAATCCTCTGCTTCAATACATCCATGGCATTGACTGGTACAGCGGGTGCAGCAGGTTCAGCCGATTTTGCCGCTTCGGGGGCGGGGGCTTTGGCTTGTTGCGACGCACTGGTTGTGCTTTTACGATTTTTTTTAGGCACAATGCAGCCTCCTCCATACAAAGATCTGAGAAACTATCCCTACATACTACACTCGGGATAACAAATTTGACCCGTACACCCGCCCAACTCACAATGTCATTCCTATAATCAGCCTTTATCGAAGCAACCTTCAGGAGAGGATTTGCTCTCTCCCTTTCCATGCTGTTTAAAAAATAGGCGCTTGCCAAGCGCACGATTGAGAATGGGCAAGTTCCCATTTCTCGTCTGAAAAATACATTATAAGTGATCATCAATCGATTCACATGAAAAAGGGAGTGAAAAAAGTATGTATTATTTCCCCTATCAACAACCGTTTTACCCATATGCCGGGACTGCGCAGCCAGGCGCTGCAGCCGCAGCTGTTCCAAGACCCAGCGGCGCCCCATTCCCCGTTCCGTCGCAAACGGTGCCGCTTCCCATGCTTCCCGATACAGGTGTTCCTGGCACTGTGGAAGAATCCTATATTGAAAACATCTTGCGGTTTAACCGCGGTAAAGTCGGTAATTTCTATTTTACGTTTGAAAACAATCCGGAATGGAACGCACGGGTGATTCGCGGAAGAATTGAAACAGCGGGACGCGACCACCTTATCCTGAGTGACCCTACAACAGGCAAACGCTATCTCATGCTGCTCGTCAACTTTGACTATGCGGAGTTCGATGAACCGTTAGCCTATATTCCGCCGCGACTGCCGCCCGGTGTGCAGCAAGAACTGACAACAGGTACCGGAGCACGCTAACCTTTCTATTCGTGTAAAGAAAACCTGGCTTCCGCCAAGCCCCCGGCGCAGGCGGAAGCCAGGTTTCACCCGCCAAAGTGACAAGCCCTTTCACTCACGAGTACAAACGGTCAACGGGCATTTGTCACGACGACCATGGACGGTCTAGTGTCGACGATGCAACATGGACGTTGCGTTTTCGTCGACGGACCACCATTGGGACTAGTTTCCTTATCTACAAGAGGAGTTAGGATTTTTGTTAAAATATAAAAGAGAAAAAGATACACCAGGAAGGACGGAGTCTATGTTTCCACTACCAAATGAGCTACAAGATAAGATCAAAAAAAGAAAAGAAAAAATCACTTTACAGATAAAAGGCGGATACCTCTCCGACGATGAAAGCATCTTTTATGATGCAGCCATGTCCTTATCGCTTGGAAAAAACATTTTGCTAAAAGGACCGACCGGATCCGGAAAAACCAAATTATCCGAAAGCATCGCCGCGTTCTTTCATCTTCCCGTGCAACAGGTCAACTGTTCGGTTGATTTGGATGCGGAAGCTCTTTTGGGTTTTAAAACGCTTGTAAATGGAACCATTGAATTTGTCGAAGGACCGGTGATCAAAGCGATGAAACAAGGTCACCTGTTATACATCGATGAAATCAATATGGCAAAACCGGAAACGCTTCCGATCCTAAATGGGATTTTGGATTACCGCAGAACTATCGTCAATCCGTTTACCCAAGAGAGCATTACTGCACATGAGGATTTTTGTGTGATCGCCTCCATCAATGAAGGCTATATCGGAACAACACCGCTGAATGAGGCGTTGAAAAACCGCTTTATCGTGATTGAAGTGCCTTATGTATCCGGGGAGATTTTAAGAAAAATTTTCATCGAACAATCCAAACAAAAAAACGATGATCTCTATGATCCGTTCATCTCCTTTTCAAAAGATGTTATTCAAGAAGTTAAAAACGGACATCTCTCGGAAGAGGCTGGGTCCATTCGAGCCTTGATCGATGCATTGGATCTTACGCTCTATCTTCCGCCGCTTCGAGCGATTAAACGAGCGATTGCAGATAAACTGGAAGATGAAAAAGAAAGAGAGCTTGTCATCAATTTATCCGAGACATATTTTGAAGGAGAATAAAATCATGAAATTTTTATCCTTCTCCGACAACCGATCCAACACATCGCTTGTTTCAATGTTAACGAATCTTGCAAAAGCTTTGGCAAAAGAAAAAGAGATACAGGTAAAAATCGGCTATCACAGCTACTACAGTCCCAGCAGTAAAACCTTTTATCTGCCTTCCCTTTGGGAAAGTTATCCGATCGAAAAACAAAGACGTCTTTTAAAAGCAGAGCTGTATTTAAAAGCATTTGGAGAATGGCATTTTTCAGATCCGCAAATCACGCAGGATTATCTGCAAAGCATTAAAGAGCAAAAACTTACGACGCTAAAAAAGCATCTTTATCTTCTGCTGGAGGAATATCGAATTGAAACGCTCATCAAGAGCCTGCGACCTGGAATGAAGGCCTTTTTAAAGCAAAGAAATGATGAGCTGGTCATTACCCTAAACCGGGAAATCGTATCCGCTCTACAGAACAAACAGGATGCAGAGGCGTTTTATTTTTCTCTCTCTCTGCTTACAAAAAATCAATTCGTTGAAACAAAATGGGATGTAAAGCTGCCAAAATTTACATCGCAACGCGAGGTACAGCCATTTATTGAGAAAATCTTAACAGAAAACCTGCTCGATCAAGATATGAAAGCCCAATATCGCACATATGAAATCGGGCATCATAAAACATTTGATGAACTCAAAAGAAAACCGAATCCAAAACAATCCGGCTCTGTAGAAACAAAAGAGAACGGTGGCGTAAAAGAAAAAATGCCCACCTGGCACCGGGAAAGTCAAACGCCAAATGAATCGTTTCTTCAATTTGATATTAATCAAGGCTCTTCAAGTAAATTATTATCCGATACAGAAAGAGTAAGTGATTCGGGAGATCAGGTGCTTGCCGTCATTCAAGGAATGGCAGCAAGAAGCAAACAAAACATTTATACCGATCAAATGCCTGAAAAAATTATAAAAAAGGAAAAATTGCACCCGTACGGTATTGAAAATCAACATGCAGAGCTCACGATTTTAAATCCGAAAGAGGCAAGTGAAGAAGAGAAAATCAAATATGGACAAATCCTGCAAGAAATTGCCGTTTTTCGAAAAAAGCTTGAAGCAAGCATTCAAAAAATGTTGGAGAAAAAACAAAATGACAGCCAAAACGACCGGTTAATCGGAAGATTGGGAAAGAAACTCATCCGGTTCTATACAGAAGAAAATCCGCGTCTTTTTTATAAAAAACAGGCAGAAAGCAAACAGATCGACGCCGCCTTTTCCATTTTAGTGGACTGTTCTTCTTCTATGATGGATAAAATCGAGCCGGTCCAAAAAACGATCGCACTTCTGCATGAGGTGTTAAAAAGACAATCCATCCCTCATCAGATAAGCGGTTTTTGGGAAGATGGGATGATGGCGGACGAGAAAAAACAGCCTAATTATCTAAAACGGATTTTCTCCTTCCAAAATTCTCTGCAAGAAAGTGGATCGCTTATCCTGCAGCTTTCAGCAAAAGAGGACAATCGCGACGGCTATATTATCCGCAAAGAAACAGAAGGTTTTTTAAAACGAAGCGAAAAACGCAAATTTATGATTATCTTCACTGACGGAGAGCCAGCAGCCTTTAATTATGTCGAAAATGGGATTAAAGACACATACGAGGCGGTTTATGAGGCAAGAAAAAAAGGAATGGAAGTCATCGGTGTGTTTCTTTCCAAAGAAGAGATTACAGAGCGGGATGTTGATGTTATGAAAAACATCTACGGCAGATCGCACCTTGTCATCTCGGGAGTGGAAGAATTCGTCTCTTCTCTTACCCCGCTTCTCAGAAAAATTTTCAAACAAATTATCTAACAGGTGAAAATGGACAAGTTAAATTCCTGATTATAATGGCGAAATGACTGCAAACTAATGCAAGGACATCTGATTTTATTTTCAAGCCCCGCAAGGGCTTTTTTTCATCGATCGACAACTCTGTTTACTTTTTAATAAGCAGATTTAGGGTTTCTGTTCACTTTACTTTTTGAAAAATTTCCGCAAGAAAAACACTTGCCACAATCCGGCAGTCGTGTTATAGTACACACATAAACAATTTTAGTGTTATATAATACACAAGGGGCAATTCATTCCAGGAGGAGAGGAAAATCATGTCACGCGAACAAGAAATTCGTGAAGTTCAGGAAAGCTGGAAAGCAGATCGTTGGAAAGGAATCGAACGTACCTATTCCGCTGAGGATGTAGTTCGTTTGCGCGGTTCTGTCCAAATTGAACACACGCTTGCCCGTTTGGGAGCTGAGCGTTTGTGGCATCTGCTGCACACCGAACACCATGTGCACGCTCTCGGCGCACTCACCGGCAATCAGGCGGTGCAACAAGTAAAAGCCGGTTTGAAAGCCATCTATCTGAGCGGCTGGCAAGTAGCAGCTGATGCAAATCTGGCAGGCCAAATGTATCCTGACCAGTCATTGTATCCGGCAAACAGCGTGCCACAGGTTGTAAAACGCATTAATCAGGCGCTGCAGCGTGCCGATCAAATTCAACACTCGGAAGGCAAAGGGGATATCCACTGGTTCGCACCGATCGTTGCGGATGCAGAGGCAGGTTTTGGCGGGCCGTTGAACGTATTCGAACTGATGAAAGCGATGATTGAAGCAGGTGCGGCAGGCGTTCACTTTGAAGATCAGCTCGCATCTGAGAAAAAATGCGGTCACATGGGCGGTAAAGTGTTGATCCCGACGCAAGCCGCTGTTCGCAATCTGGTTGCAGCTCGCTTGGCTGCAGACGTAATGGGCGTACCCACCATTCTGGTAGCACGCACCGACGCAAACGCTGCGAATTTGTTGACCAGCGACGTAGATCCGCGTGACCGTGAATTCATTACCGGCGAGCGTACAACAGAAGGATTCTTCCGCGTGCGGGCTGGCCTGGATCAGGCAATTGCAAGAGGACTCGCTTACGCCCCCTATGCAGACCTGATTTGGTGTGAAACGTCTGAACCGAATCTGGACGAAGCACGCCGTTTTGCGGAAGCGATTCATGCACAGTTCCCCGGCAAACTGTTGGCATACAACTGCTCCCCCTCCTTCAACTGGAAGAAAAAACTGGATGATGCAACCATCGAGAAATACCAATATGAACTTGGTGAAATGGGCTATAAATTCCAATTCGTCACACTGGCTGGCTTCCACGCCCTCAACTACAGCATGTTCGAGCTCGCCCGCGGGTACAGAGATCGTGGCATGGCTGCCTATGCGGAGCTGCAGCAAGCAGAATTTGCAGCTGAAGTTCATGGTTACACCGCTACGAAACATCAGCGTGAAGTAGGTACAGGATACTTTGACGAAGTTTCACAGGTAGTATCGGGCGGAACCTCTTCTACAACGGCTCTCACCGGTTCCACAGAAGCAGAACAGTTCTATGAAGAAGTAACGAAGTAAGATCATACGCGTTTAGCAAATCTATCAAACAGGCATCACGTTTCCGAAAGGGATCGCGGTGCCTGTTCTTTTCTGTTTTTCCATCTGGCGTATAATCTTGCAAGTTCCTGACTAGACTGCTAGTAACAGTCTTTTGGGAGAGTGATTGCAACGGGTAAAACCAACTCTAAAAAATCGGCCAACAAGCTGGACACCAACCTCATTATGGCGTTCGTACAAGGCAAGATTAGTGAAACCGCCCTACGCAAAGCGATAAAAAAAACTTCTGCCAAGGCGTAATTCAATATATAACCTTAGTAGAGGGAGTGATTCCCCTACTCCAACACTACTTCAAACTTAGCTTTGAACAGCACTTCGGCAAGGTGCTCAAGCGGCGTATCCTGCACCTGTCGGTAGATTTTTCGCGTATACAGATGTTTGGCGTTCGGGAGTTCCCTTTTTAGTTGACTGCGCAGTTTGTTTCCCGAATCGTCGGCATCCACGAATATGTACACCTGTTCTTCGTCCTGTAACGGCCAAATCAACGATTCCAATTTTTCTTCACTTAACGTCCCGTTTGTGCAGACGAACGCAACCGGTTCATCAAGCACCTGCAGCAGCCGTTCCTTGTCTTTTTTACCTTCCACCACGATGATTTTCATTGCTCTTTGCCATTTGCAACCGGATTTTCAGGATAGGTAATCCAATCGCTCCAACTGCCCGCATACAAACGAACATTCGGAAAACCAGCCTGTTTCAGCGCCAGAATATTGGGACATGCGCTGACACCCGATCCGCAGTACACAATCACTTCATCTGCAGGGTTGAGGTCCTGAAACCGCTTCTTTTGTTCGTCCACCGTTTTCCAAAAGCCTTCTGGATTCAAGGATTCTTTCCAGAAATAATTGACGGCTCCCGGGATATGCCCCGCCACGCGGTCGATCGGTTCCTCAATACCCAAATATCGTTTTTCTTCCCGCGAATCAATCAAGACGGTTCCCGCTTTCCCCAGTTTCGCTTTTACTTCCTCCATAGGCACCACTGCGTCCCGTTGAAGCCGGATGCGGAACGTTCGTTTCTTTACAGGTGCAGGCAATTCCCGCGTAACCGGATACCCGTTGCCTTTCCACTGCGAGAAACCACCGTCCATCACATACACTTTTGGGTGCCCCAGATAATGCAGCATCCACCAAAGACGGGACGCCATCATACCACCCTGGTCGTCATATGCCACAACGGTGAGCGTATCATCGATTCCCGTTTCGCCTAGTAATTCGGCGAATTTTTCCAGATCTGGCAACGGGTGACGTCCTCCGTGCGTTTGAACGCTGCTTGCCAAATCTTGATCCAAATCAAAATGAAATGCACCCGGCAAATGTTCTTTCCGATAATCCTGTTTGCCGATTTCCGGCTGCCCCAATACAAACCGGCAGTCAATCAGACGAACTTGTTCCCCGACATTCTCTTTTGCGATCTGATCTTTCACCCATTCCATCGATACGATATATGTATCACTCACGCTGATCCCTCCTGCCACAGACACCGTACACCAGATTTTTCAACAACAACTATTCTTTTATTCGACGTTATCCTATTATTCCCTTTTGAGGGGAAGTTCGTTCATCTCCCAATAGGCCCGCTCATGAAGAAAGCCTCCTGCCGGAGGCTCCTTATATTAGGATTCGATTTTGATTGAATTATTGTTGACGGCCAGATAAAGCTTGCTCTGCAAACTTCACCAGGCGCTTCGTGATTTCTCCACCAACCGAACCATTTTGGCGGGAAGTTTGGTCTGCACCCAGTTCGATTCCGAACTCTTGAGCAATTTCATATTTCATTTGATCAAGAGCTTGCGCTGCACCGGAAACCAGTTTTTGATTACGATTGTTTGCCATGTTTACTTCCTCCTTTTCAGTGGTGTAATTCTATAATGCGCAAATTACTGATATATAAACCTGGCAGTTTTTGGTTTAATGCGTCATGCTGCCGCTCATATTGCCGTAAGGAAACTGAGACGCATAGTTTTGGAACTGTTGAAGCGTCTGGTTCACCTTTTGCTGATCTTCCGCCTCAAGCGTATACCATCCCTTTTCGAACATCTTATTGAAAATGTTGCGTTGGCATTGATGCGTTTCATTTAAAATAGTCATCATCGTTTGATGCAGCGTATCGTGACTTGCTTCCCGCACCGCTGTGTTCAAGCTGTCTGTCATATATTTCTCCATCGCCAATATATCATTGATCCGGTCCCGGTCATTCATCTGCGGCCCTTTTGCCTTTGGTTCACCGGCCGGTTTCGGGTTTTTAATCTGGTTGGCCTGTTGCTGTGTCATGTTCTTCCTCCTTTCCATTTACATTAAGGGCGGATACCCCGTTTTTTGAAAATCGGACGGTTGCTGGCTTGCTGTCTGCCCTGCCGATTGCGGCACCTGCTGCATTCCCTGCCGGTTGTTCGTCATCAATTGCTGCAGCAGCATGTTATAGTGGCGAAGATGCATTTGACCCGTCTGATCGATTAACTGGCGAATCTCCTGATCCTGACATTCCTGGGCAAAATGGGCACATTTCTTCATGGCCAGCAGTGTCCATGACAAGGTCTTTCAAATACATATGATCTTTGGTGGTGATCACCTGCGGTGGCGTTTTCATGCGCGGCTGAGTGCCGGTCTGCGTTTGCAAGGGCTGACTTTGTCCCGTCTGTTGCTGCATGCATCCGATCTCCTTTCACAAACAGGATTTTCTAGACACAAGTAGTTTGTGCAATCACAGTTTCTTCATGCGGCTTAAAAAGGATATAATGAATAGAACCAATCAATGAATGGAGGAACCGGTATGTCGCTTGTTTCCATCATCATCGTGATTTTGTTAATTTATTTTCTTATTATCCGTCCCTTGACGCGGAACCGGTATTCCGGCAGTCAAACATACTCACAACCCCATTATGGACCGAATATGTATCCGCCAAATGGATTCGGCGAAGGCATGGGCAGCGGCCTGGGAATGTTTGCCGGCGGCATGGCCACGGGTGCGCTGCTTTCCTGGTTGTTTGAACAGGGCCGCATAAACGCAGAGCAATATAATTATTTCAACTCTCTGGATGAAGATCGCATGTTACAGGAACTGCAGCAACAAAACATTTTGCAGCAGCATGAGATTGACGATCTGATGAACCGTCTGCCCGCAGACGGTGGATACGACCCCAATGCCGGAGGTTGGAATCACGCAGATGATTCCGGTTATAACGATAGCGGCAGCTACGGCAATGACGGCGGGTATGATAACGGCGGTGGATATGATAATGGCGGCGGTGGTGACAACTGGGTCTAAAGTGATAGCGGCTGCTTACCAGGCAGCCGCTTGACCGTCCGTGCGGGGTTCAGATCCTCCCACCAACACGCCGTTCTCTAATCTGTGTATGATTTGTCCCCGTCCAAAATGGTTGGAATGAAGCGCGTACTGAATATCATGTCCCCGTCCTGCCAACGCATGGGCTAAATGCGGCGGAACGGTGTGTTCCATTTCAACTCTTTTCCCTTCCATCCACTGCCATCTGGGAGCGTCCAGCGCCGCCTGCGGATTCAGGCCAAAGTCCACCATATTCATAACGACCTGCAAATGACCCTGCGGCTGCATAAACGCACCCATTACACCGAACGGCCCCACCGGTCGGCCGCCTTTTGTCAAAAATCCGGGAATGATCGTATGATACGGCCGCTTACCCGGTTCCAGACAATTGACATGATTTCGATCAAGTGTGAAATTATGTCCCCGGTTATGCAGACTGATTCCTGTTCCGGGCACTACAAGTCCAGAACCAAATCCCATATAATTGCTCTGAATATAAGACACCATATTCCCTTCCCCGTCAGCCGTGCATAAATAAACGGTCCCGCTCTGCGGCGGCTTGCCGGGCATCGGTTGCAACGCCTGTTCTCCTATCAGCTTTCGTCGTTCCTCTGCATACGCTTCCGACAGCAGATCATCCACGCTTACTTTCATGCTGGAACGTTCCGCGATGTAAGTTTTTCCGTCCGCGTACGCCAATTTTATCGCTTCGATTTGTTTGTGCAGCGTCTCCACCGTATCTCGCTCCGCAAAATCAAACCCGTTCAATATGTTAAGCGCCATCAACGCCACCAAACCGTGCCCGTTCGGCGGGATTTCCCACACTTCATGCTCCCGGTATTTGACATGAATCGGTTCCACCCATTCCGGCTGAAATGCCGCCAGGTCATCAAACTGCAAATACCCCCCATATTGTCGGAAAAACCGGTCAATCTTTTCAGCCAACTCCCCACGGTAAAACGATTCCCCATTCGATTCGGCGATCAGTTGCAGCGTACGGGCATGATCGGAAGAACGCCAAATTTCACCGATATGCGGGGCTCTTCCGCGTGGGGCAAACGTGTCAAACCAACTTTTAAACTGTTCTCCCTGCAGTTGAGTGCGGTACTGACTGTAGGCCTTTTCCCATAAAAACCCACACAACGGAGATACAGGAAACCCCTGTTCGGCGTATTCGATTGCCGGTCGCAACAGTTCTGCAAATGACAGCTTGCCAAATCGCCGCGACAGTTGCGCCCATGCACCCGGCGTACCGGGCACCGTCACCGGAATCATACCGGTGGTCGGGAGTTGTTTAATGCCCGCCTTTTCCAATTCATCGACGGAAAGACGTTTTGGGGCCGGTCCGCTGGAATTCAGTCCATACAGCTTTCCTTCTGCCCAGACCAGTGCAAATGCATCTCCGCCAATTCCGTTCTGCGTCGGTTCAACCACTGTCAGACAGGCGGCTGTCGCAATCGCCGCATCGATAGCATTGCCGCCTTTTCGCAAGATTGCCAGACCGGCTTCTGCGGCAAGCGGTTGCGAAGCGGCCACCATTCCATTTTTGGCATAAACGGGCGTACGCCTGGAAGGATACGGCTGATACATCGGGTCGAAATTCATTCAGAAGCCCCCTCTTTTGAAAAAGCCCGCATCCTTGTCGATGCGGGCTGTGTCATTATGCGTTTATCCCAGGAATTCGTATGCCGGAGTAGTCAAGAAATCATAAAATTCTTCCGTAACTACCATTTTGCGGAACAGGTCTGTCGCCACGTCGAATTTACCTGCGTTATAACGCTGCTCACCGATCGCGGTTTTCACTTTTTCCAGTTCTTCTTTGATCAGTTGGTCAACCAATTCCACCGTAACTTTACGGCCGTCATTCAAAACGCCTTTCGGATGATGGAGCCACTGCCATACCTGCGTCCGGGAGATTTCAGCCGTTGCTGCATCTTCCATCAGGTTGAAAATCGGCACTGCACCGGAGCCGCGCAACCAGGCTTCTGTATATTGGATGCCTACGCTGATGTTGTTGCGGAGACCCGCCTCCGTGATCATCCCTTCCGGAACGGCCAACAGTTCTTCCGCCGTTGCAGTAAAATCGTCCAACTGCTTGTCGACTTGATTCGGCTGCGGCATGACGCGGTTGAACACTTCCAATGCCACTGGCACAAGCCCCGGATGCGCCACCCATGTGCCATCGTGACCGTCGTTTGCTTCCCGCTCTTTATCGGCGCGTACCTTTGCGAACGCTTCTTCGTTGGCAACCGGGTCGTTTTTCACCGGAATCTGCGCAGCCATACCGCCGATAGCAAATGCGCCGCGCTTGTGGCAGGTCTTGATTGTAAACAGGCTGTACGCTCGCATGAACGGAACGGTCATCGTAACCTGTCCGCGGTCGGGCAGAATCACGTTCGGTTGGTTGCGAAGCTTCTTGATGTAGCTGAAAATATAGTCCCAACGGCCGCAGTTCATACCGGCAATATGTTCACGCAGTTCATACAGGATTTCATCCATTTCAAACGTTGCCAAAATCGTTTCCACCAGAACCGTAGCCTTGATTGTCCCTTGCGGAATTCCCAGCTTGTTCTGCGCATCCACGAAAATGTCGTTCCACAGGCGAGCTTCCAAATGGCTTTCCATTTTGGGCAGATAGAAGTATGGGCCAGAACCGCGGCTGAGCAGTTCTTTTGCATTGTGGAAGAAGTACAGAGCGAAATCGAAAATGCTGCCGGAAACCGGTTGACCGTCAACGAGCATGTGTTTTTCCACCATGTGCCAACCGCGTGGGCGAGCAATCAGAACCGCCACTTTTTCGTTCAGTTTGTATTCTTTTCCTTCCGCACTTACGTAGTCAATTTGGCGGCGAATGGCGTCGCGCAGATTAATTTGTCCTTGCAGCTGGTTATCCCATGTCGGAGAGTTGGCATCCTCAAAATCGACCATGAAGACTTTGGCGCCCGAATTCAGCGCATTAATCACCATCTTGCGGTCAGCGGACGGGCCTGTGATTTCCACCCGGCGGTCTTGTAAATCGGCCGGTATCGGAGCTACTTTCCAATCGCCTTTTCGAATATGCTCCGTTTCCGGCAGGAAGTCTGGAAGCTTGCCAGCATCGATTTCCTTCTGCCGTTCATCCCGTTTTTTCAGAAGTGCTTCCCGCGTCGGATTATATTTGCGATGCAGTTCGGCAACGAAAGCAACTGCCTCCGGAGTCAGGATTTCCGCAAATTCTGGCGTGATGTTCCCTTTAAATTCAACGCCTGCAGGGTAATTGTTTGCCATGGTTAAACCTCCCACAAAGTTTTTAATTGCAACAATCGTTATTTTTGTTCCGAATTACGGAACGGTGTTCCTAAACTATAAAAATCATATCATTTGTGAGTTAATTCGTAAATAGAGATTTTTTTTTACTACTTACGAAGTTGCATACAACTTGTTGATTTTGATATGCTCCCCTCGAGGGAAGGTGTCATCAAAATGGAAGACGGGGTCAAATCAGTAGAACGAGCCATGCACATTTTGGAGCAGGTAAGTCTTGCCCGAAACGGGGTTGGCGTAACAGAACTGGCAAACGAAATGAAGATGCAGAAAAGTACCGTTCACCGTGTCCTCTCCACATTGTCCCGGCTCGGTTACATCCAACAAGACCCGGAAACGGAACGATACAAACTGGGATACAAACTGTTGGAAGTATCGTCACGACTGCTCAGCAGTTTGGATGTCAGACGGGAGGCAATGCCCTATCTGCAGCAACTGGCCGATCTGACAAACGAAGTTATCCACCTGGTTGTATTAGACAAAGGGGATGTCGTATATATTGAGAAAGTGGAAGGTACGGAAACGATTCGCATGCACAGCCGCGTCGGTCATCGTGCTCCCGTTCACTGCACAGGGGTCGGCAAGGCAATTTTGGCTCACCTGCCGGAAGCGCAGGTTCGTGAAATTATCCGCCAATATGGGATGGAACCGCATACCCCACATACAATCGCCAACCTCGATGATCTGTTGGACAACTTACAACTGATCCGTGAGCAGGGGTTTGCGTTAGACCTGGAAGAAAACGAATTGGGGATTACCTGTGTCGCAGCACCGATTCATGACCATACAGGCAAAGTCGTCGCATCGATTTCCGTTTCGGCCCCCACGCACCGGATGCAACCTGGCCAACTGGAACTCCGCGCCCAGCAGGTTCGCGATATCGGACGCAAAATCTCCGCCCGTTTAGGATACTCCGCACGCGAATGACCTATGCAAAGCAACCTGGCCAACGCCAAACTTCGGCGTAGGCGGCGGTTGCCTTGTTGCCCTTGTACTGTCAGCCGATAGAAACAGTTTCTGGCAACGCAAAAACGCCCCTGTACAGGGGCGTTTGTTCTTTACACTCTTTTTCCTTTTGGCAAACCTATTTCCTGCTCGAAAGCATATCCAAACCGGTAGAGGTTCGCTTCCTCATATGGCTTTCCAATCAACTGCAGCCCAATCGGGAGTCCGCTCTGAGAAAACCCGCAGGGCACCACAAGACTTGGCAAACCCGTTACGTTGGTGGGGCCTGTCAAACGGGTGATGACAGCCCGTACATTATCGGTTTTTCCCCCAAACAAAATGTCACGCTGTCCAATTGGGGTAGGCAAAATGGGGGTAGCAGGCGCCAGCAGAAGGTCTACTTTCTGCAGCGTTTCAAGATATGCCCGTCTCCCTGCTTGCCGCAGTTCCTGAGCATCCACATATTCATACGCCTTCGTATCAATGCCGGTCAATAGCCTTTCTTTTACTTCTTCATCGTATTCAGTCCCCCGCTCCTCCAACAACTGTCTGTGGATCGCGTACGCTTCTGATTTGATCGTAATCTGTTGCGCCAATAAAGTATCGGGCAGCTGGGGGATTTCAATTTCCCGAATATCAGCACCCAGACGACGGAACAGTTCAATCGCTTGGCGAACTTCCCGTTCCACCTCCGGATCCAAGTAATCAAAATAAAAATTGCTCGGGACGCCAATCACAGAATTCTTGACACCCTGCTCCAGAAGGCGTGTAAAATCTTCCGTTTCCAACTGAACCGTGTAGGGATCTTTCGGGTCATAACCTGCTAATACATTCAGCAAAATCGCATTATCTCTTACCGTACGGGTCATCGGTCCGATGTGGTCCAATGTCCAGGCAAGCGGATACACGCCATATTTGCTGACTCGTCCGAATGTCGGCTTCATGCCGACAATCCCACAGTGAGCCGCCGGAATCCGAATTGATCCGCCTGTGTCAGTACCAAGAGCGGCAAACACCATTCCGGCAGCCACCGCAGCACCCGACCCGCTGCTCGAACCTCCTGTAATTTTTTCCAGATCATAAGGGTTTTTGACAGGTCCAAAAAACGATCTGTCACCTGTTGGACCGTACGCAAACTCATGCGTATTTAATTTGCCAAGCAGAACGGCGCCCGCTTCCTCAAGTTTGTTAACAACAGTGGCGCTGTAATCCGGTATGTAATCTTTAAATATACGGGCCCCCATTGTCGTTCGAACCCCTTCTGTGAAAACCAGATCCTTTAATCCAATCGGAACTCCATGCAATGGCCCCCGCCAATTCCCCTCCACAATCTCCCGTTCTGCTGTCCGGGCATTTTCTATCGCCTTTTCCTGCAAAACGGTAATAAACGCATTTAATTTGGGATTGGTTTGCTCAATTCTGTCAAGCGCCTGCTGCGTTACTTCAACCGGTGAAACGCGTTTTTGACGAATTGAATCTGATAGATCCGTCAAACTCCCCAGCAAGATATCGCTATTTGATGCCGTCATGATATTCACCCTCCCCGTTTCCATTATCTCGCAGACATTATACTACATCGAGTTTACCGCTTCATCTGTTGCAATAAAAAGCAGTCAGGACGTTCCGTCAAAACTTCGGATCGAATCGTTAGAACCGCGCTTTAGACCATTCATTGAAATTGTATTAACCAGGCCGTCGTTTTCTCACCAACGGCTGTCGATGCCCAAGCCGGAATTGGTGTAGAACCGATAAAAGGGGAAGTTGCGGAAGCGGGCTTCCATTCCCTAAACGCCGCTTCCCCTTCTTCCTAATTCCAGTCATACGGATGGCTGTTCATTTTCTACACCCTTTGGCATGCAACGTTCGATCAACCAACGAAACGGAATCAAACCCTCCGGATTTGTAACCGCTATCATTTCTGGATGCCATTGCAAAGCCAATAATTGAGGGTGGTCAGGATGCAAAAGCGCCTCCACAATGCCGTCTTCCGCTCTGGCCGCGACTTTCAGTCCTGCCCCGATGTCTCTTACAGCCTGATGATGAAAGCTGTTCGTCGCAATCTCATTCGCCCCGTAAAGCGCCTGCAAAATAGGGGATAGCAATTTGACACGATGCGCCGGATACCAGCGGGGACACTTGGAAAACTGATGGGCCAACACCTTTTTCGAAGATTTCGACAAATCCACATGCAACGTACCGCCAAAGTAGACATTCACGAGCTGCATTCCCCGACAAATCGCCAATACCGTTTTTTGTTGGCGAAGTGCTTCCTCCAACAAATCCATTTCAAACCGATCCCGTTCCGGGGCCAGAACACCGCAACGGCGGTTAGGATGACTTCCGTACAAAGTCGGATCCAGATCTTCTCCACCGCTTAACAACAAGCCATCCACCGCTTCCACAAGTTGGGCACAATCCTCCTTTTCACCGACTGGGATACCAATCGGAATACCGCCGGATTGTATAACTGCCCGAATGTAGTCATGCCCCATCACGCTAAATCCTTGTCCGGGCAATCCACGAAACGTCCCTCCATAACCTTCTTCGCCCCGCACGTGATAACCCGTGATTCCTATAATCGGTTTGCGAGCCACTCTCTCACTTCCTTTCACACATTGCTACATCATACGTTCACCGATTTAAACACGTGTTCGTAAAGAAAACTGACGAATCAAATCGTCAGTCATACCAGATGCTGCTTTAACACCCCGGCAAAATCATGCGGCGGAACAGGCGGGCTGATGAAATATCCCTGCACTGCGTCACACTGTTTGTCCCGTAGAAAATGAAGCTGTTCTTCCGTCTCCACTCCCTCCGCAATCACTTCCGCATTCAAATTATGGGCCAGTTGAATGATGGCGGAAGTAATCGAAGCGTTGTCCGGATCATTTGTAATATTATTGATAAACGACTGATCAATTTTCAGAACATCAATCGGGAATTGTTTCAAATAACTCAGCGAGGAATATCCCGTACCGAAGTCGTCGATTGAAATGAAAACTCCCATCTCTTTAAAGGTACGCAGAACCTGGTGTACGGTCTCCTCATTTTTCATCAGTACGCGTTCCGTGATTTCAAATTCAAGATATTCACCTGACAAACCGGTTTCCTGCAAAATACGGCGCACCGTATCTACAAATTTATCATCTTGAAACTGCTGCGGGGAAAGATTGACAGACACCCGCAACGGTGGATATCCCCCTTCCAACCAGTGCTTCATTTGTGTGCATACGTGTTTTAAAACCCATTCGCCAATCGAACTGATCAGACCTGATTCTTCTGCCAATGGGATAAACTCTTTCGGGGGAACCATCATGCCAGTATCCCGGTCATACCAGCGCAGCAGCGCTTCCATGCCAGAGATCTGGCCGCTTGCAATTTGAAACTTGGGTTGATAGTAAATCAACAGTTCATCGTTTTCCAGCGCCCTTCTCAGTTTCCTGGTCAAACTCAGCTTTGATTCCGTATTGGAATTCCATTCTTTTTCAAAGAAACAATGACTGTTTCCCATTTGTTCCTTCGCTTTGTACATGGCAGTATCGGCATGCTGCAGCAGGCTGTTGCCATCCTCCCCGTCATCAGGGAAGATACTGATGCCGATGCTCACTGTGACAAAAAATTCGCGGCCTTTCAATTCAAACGGCTCGGCAAACTTTGACATTAAATTTTCGACCGTACCAACTACGTCTTCTTTACTGTCTATCTCCGGTATAATTACTGTAAATTCATCGCCGCCAAGGCGATACAGAAACAGCGGCGACAACTCGTTGAACCGCTTTCCCACCTCGACCAGCAGTTGGTCCCCCGCCTGATGGCCTAAGGAATCATTTACTTCATAAAAGCGATCGAGATCCAAAAACAATACGGCTGCTTTTTTTTGGCGCAGATTTGCTGTTTGCAAAATTCGTTCCAGATGATCCTTAAACAACGTCCTGTTTGGCAATCCTGTCAAAGAATCATGGTACGCCTGATATTCGATTTGTTTCCTGGAATCGCGAATGGTGGCAATCATCTGGTTGAACCGTCTTGTTAGCTGACCCAGTTCCGTTTGATCTTTTTCCTCAAGATACAGCTCATAGTTCCCTTGTGTGACTGCTTCCACAGCTTCATACAAACGACGTATCGGCCGCAGTGTCTGTTTCGTAAAAACAGCTGTCAAGAACGACAGAAACAGAAATGACAACACCGCCATCACCCATACGCTCTTTTGAAAATCGCGAAAAGAGGCGTAAATCTCCTGTTCCGGAACTTGCGCCACAATCCCCCAGTCAAGACGGGGCAGATAGGTATAGGAGGCATACATGCTGACGCCTTTCGAATTAACGACTTTCTCATAGCCGGATTCTCGCTGTGTGACCTTCTGTACGACCCGGTTAACGGCCAGTACATTGTCACCGATTCTTGAAATGTCCGGGTGTGAAAGAATACGGCCGTTACCGTCTACGATATAGGCATAACCCCCGCCGCCAATATTTACACTCTGAAAAATCGACTGAAATGGACCGTTTTTATCCATCTGAACGAATAAGCAGACAATTCGTTCCTCCCCGTTTTTCAGGTTAAACACCGGAACCGATACCACAATTACCCGCTTTCCGTTCAAATCCTCAATAATGTTACTGATGTAGGTAGTTTTTGTCCGAACCGCTTCTGTAAAATAGGGCTGGTTTGCCAGATTGACTTTCTCATCTGTGGCTTCTCCTTTATAGGAGATCAGTACATCCCCATTTTGATCCAGGATCAGACCCTGATCAAAGAATCCGGAAGAAAGGATCAAATCTCGGATGGCTTCGGTCATCACGTCCGAATCGTTGGAAAGAAATTCTTCTTTTCTCTGTACCAAAGCGGCAACTTGATATAAATTGTTTGTCACATTGGTTATCTGTTGTTTGAGCCGAACGACTGTCTCATCTGTAATACTTCGATTCTTGACCCTGGACATCTCAGGTAAACTGTAATAAGCGGTAAACATAAGGGTGCTCAATAAGAGCACCATGATCACAATATGAATCAGGTAGACTTTCCAAAAAAGTCCCGATTTCTTCCTTTTCAATAACGATCACTCCAAACGTCCCATTGCATGACGAACGGTCTCCCAAATAAGGCATTCATCAAAAATACACTTTTCGATCTTTTTCGACATATTTATACAAAATTTAACACCATTATATCCAATTTATCAAATAAAAGGAGTATTTCTTTAATTTTTTTAATAAAAAAACTGCCCTAATTTCGGCAGTCAAGGTGTTACATTTCAAGTGGAGATGTCCGGAACGCGCGACCCCATAGAGAGCCGGGAATAGGATGCGGCAGGGCGCTCCATGCGCCGACGGCAAATCCACCCCATCCATGCGCAGCGCCAACAAAACATCGGCCGCTTGAAACTGTTGAAGTGTATAGCTGTCCGTATAGAGTCCGTCAAACGAATAGACGGTCATATACCGGGCTGTTGGCAGCGGTTTGGCTTGCTGCAAAATAAAAGACAACGGTACACCAATCCACTCTACATTCGTGACGCTCCAGCCCGTAATACAGTGAAAATCCCGCACAATCGAACTCTGCGGCAGTGACTGCAGTTCCGAAAGACTGTACTGCAACGGCCTGCTTACCAATCCATCAACCACAAGCCGGTACTCTTCCGGATTCATCCGGGATGCCTGATCGGCTACATTATAGAGCCGAAATACCCCTTTTCTTTTTGGTTCGGTCAACTGTATCGGATTTAAAATCGGCCAATACTACTTTACCAGCATGCCTGCAACCAGCGAAACAGCCGCACCGCCCGCAGCCAAAAGAAACTGCCGCCGCGACTGGTGAATTCGCCACATTACGGTCCCTGACAGCGCCCATGCCAGGAACGCCATACATACAGCGGCGATATGAACCCGCTTGAAGGCTAATTTATGAAGTCGCCTGCCATAAGCCACAATTCTTCGGATGGAAGTGATGAACAACAGGATATATAAGAACCCCGCCAATAAATGCCCGTTTCGAATGAGCATATGGTATTCGATAACGCCGGTTCGAAGGGAAGGAAAATAAAGCAACGCCCCTGTTCCCAAGCATTCCGCCGCTTCTTTAGAACGTAGGACCGATCCGCCAGATTCCAAAATCATGCTGTTTGAGAATTTCCGATTTGGTCAGCTTGCCGGAACTGACTGCCGCAATCTCGGCAAAAATCCGCTGCCCGACCGATTCGATCGATTCGGACCCGTCTATGATCGTACCGGCGTTCAGATCCATATTTTCGTTCATTTTTTCGAACATGGCCGTATTCGTGGCAATTTTGATTACTGGTACAATCGGAGAACCTGTCGGTGTGCCGCGGCCGCTGGTGAATAACACCACCTGTGCTCCGCCTGCCGCCATACCGGTCAATTGCTCTATATCATGGCCGGGTGTATCCATCCAGACCAGCCCTTTTTTATTGGGAGTCTGCGCATATTCAATCAATTCCTGCAGCGGTCGGCTGCCCGCTTTTGCAGCCGCTCCCAGCGATTTTTCTTCCAATGTGGTAAGACCGCCTTTGACGTTGCCGGGACTCGGATTGCCGGTCCGGATATCCACGCCCATTGCGATCGCCCGATTTTCCATCGCTTGAATCACTTCATACACCCGTTTCGCAACCGTCTCATCGACAGCCCGGTTAGCCAACAGATGCTCCGCCCCGATCAGTTCTGTCGTTTCAGCCAAAATAGCGGTTCCCCCGCGATCCACGATCATATCGCTTACCACGCCAACCGCCGGGTTGGCCGACAAGCCGGAACAGGCGTCCGAACCGCCGCATTCCGTTCCGACGATCAACTCGCTGAAATCAAAAGGTTCCCGCATCAATGCGGAAGCGTCCTGCACCATCTTAGCGGCAATCCGGGCACCCTGTGCAATCGCCCCCAACGTACCGCCATGGTCTTGGATGGAGACAACCTCAACAGGTTTTCCCGTTTGGGCAATATGATCCGCCACATTGCGGGCCTGATGCGTTTCACAGCCCAAACCTAACACCACAACACCGTAAACGTTCGGATTCATGCCCATGCCGGCATAGGTGCGAAATGTCTGCTCGTAATCCACACCTACCTGCGCGCAGCCATGCTGATGAATAAACGAGACGGCCCCCTGTACAAGTTCTGTGATCTGCTTGGCCGCCTGCGTGGCGCAAGTAATGGTCGGCAAAATCAGGACGTGATTGCGCACCCCCACTTTACCGTCAGGACGCCTGTATCCCCAAAAACCGGCTTCATTTGGCATTCGCTTTATCTCCCCTTCCCCGCTTCCCCTCTACATTGTGCACATGGACATGCTGACCGGTGGCGATATCCTGTGAAGCAACCCCGATTACCTCACCGTATTTGATTACATCTTCCCCTTTGCGTATCGGTGCGACCGCAAACTTATGACCAAATTCAATCGGATCGATCAGTTCGAGATCAAACACGCGATCCTGACAGGTAACCCGGACAGTTGTTCCCGAGGGAATTTCACCGAGCGCAACAGCCACATTGTCATCCGGCTTCATCATGACCACTTTCCAATTGTTTTCCATCTTGGCCTCCCTTACCCCGCCTGCTGCTCTACAGGTGCTTGCGCCTGGACAGGATTATGCAACATGCCGATGCCGGAAATTTCGATTTCAATTCGGTCCCCGTCCTGCAGCGTAAATTCGTTCGGCGGTACAATACAGGTTCCCGTCAACAAAACAGTCCCGTCAAACACCACATTGTCACGTGTCAGATAAGATACCAGTTCCGGCAACTTTCTTTTTAATTGCCGGGTATTTGCGGCACCCTCAATCGCCAGCTGACCGTTTCGGAAAATGCGGCAGACAATTTCAAAATCGTATGGATCCTGAACGGATTCCGCCAGCCGGATCGCAGGTCCGATCGCACAGGAGTTTCGCCACACTTTAGCCTGCGGCAGATAAAGCGGGTTTTCTCCTTCAATATCGCGCGAACTCATGTCATTACCGATCGTGTAACCAAGAATACGTCCATTTTGATCAATCACCATACCTAATTCGGGCTCCGGAATTTGCCAATTTGAATCACTTCGCAAACATACCGGCTGGTTGGGTCCAATCGTCCGGGCCGCTGTCGATTTTAAAAACAGCTCCGGGCGCTCCGCTTCATACACTTTGTCATAAAAAGTGGTGGTATCTAATTTCCCGCCCGTAGATTCATAGTTTCTTGCTTCCTTGCTTCTTTCGTAAGTCACACCGGCCGCCCATACTTCCGGCGCTTCTATCGGCACCAACAGATCCAGCTGTTCCAACGTAACAGCAAGCGGTTCTGTCTCTCGCAAAATCTGCCAAACCCGTTCGATCGGCCGAACCTGCTCCCTGTCCGCATCCTTGACCATTTCCAGAAAGTCTTTGTAAGGCAGCGAATATATATGATCCTCGTCAGTAACCGCCGCAAGCACAGCCTTTTTTTCATGTTTCCGAAAACGAATGATGCGCACCTGATACTCCCCCTCTGTTACAACCCATCACTTAAGTACAGGTTGCTGAATTCCATATCCCAGCTGCTGTGATACTTTATCTGCCATTTGCTTTAATAACGACAACAAATGGTCCGTTTTTTCATTTGCGATACCGGTGACCGGAGTGGACATGCTGACGGCTGCCGCCACTTGCCCGGTATGATCCCGGATCGGCACCGCCATACAGTACACACCCAACTCATTTTCCTGGTTATCAATCGCGTAACCGAGCTCGCGCACTTTCTGCAGCTCTTTCAAAAAATCCGACCGGTTCGTGATCGTATTTTCCGTCTGCGAGAAGTAAACATATCCGTCGAGGAATTTTTCCAATTCTTCCGCTTCCTTGAACGCAACCAGCACTTTTCCGACAGCGCTGGAGTGCACCGGCACCCTCCGGCCAATTCTGGAATACATGACAATACCGGATATTCCTTCCACTTTGTCAATATATACGCCTTCTTTCCCGTCCAAAATAACCAGATGGACGGTGAGCCCCGTTTTTTCCGAGAGATCCAACAGATATTTTTTTGTAACCGTGCGGATATCCAGTGAGTGGATGACAAAATTGCCGCGTTCGATCAGTTTCAGACCCAATCGGTATTTTCCGTTTTCTTGGTTCTGATCGATGTATCCATGCGCCTGAAGTGTTTTTAGCAGCGAATGCACCGTACTTTTGTGCAGCCCCATTCGGTCGCTGATTTCGGTTATTTTCAATTCGGTATCGCGTTGATCGAACAGATCGAGAATTCGCAACGCACGCTCCACCGCTTGAATGATTGGCAATCCGGATCACCTCCTCGCGTTGCGAACAGCCGCCACATATTGTTTCGCCGTTTCTGTCAATTTTTCAAAATCGGACTGTGCAATCGCCTGCCGATCCAGCAGATTTCCGCCAATCCCAACGGCGGCCGCTCCTGCCTCGATAAAGGAAGCGATGTTTCGCAAATCAATTCCGCCTGTCGGGATTACCTGAATATGAGGGAACGGCGCTTTTACGTCTTTTATATAGGAAGCGCCCAATCCGGCCGCCGGAAACATTTTGACAAAATCGGCGCCCCATTCCACCGCCGTAATCATTTCGGTCGGCGTCATTACACCAGGCACCGCAATCTTGCCATAGCGCAGGGCGGTTCGAATCACATCCTGATGCAAACTGGGCGAGAGTAAAAAATCCGCTCCACTGTCAATCGCCAAACGCGCCGATACGCCATCCAATACGGTTCCGGCGCCAACAACCGCTCTCTCTTTCAACTTTGCAGACAGCCTGCGAATCGTCGACAACGCATTTGAACTGTCAAGTGTCACTTCCAACGCCGTGATGCCTCCCGCAACAAGGCTTTCAGCGACCTGCTCGGCCGATTCTTCCGGTATGCGGCGCATCACCGCAATCACACCGCTCCCGACCAATTTTTGCAGCAATTCCACTTTAGGCAGCAATACCGTAACCTCCCTGATTATCGGCACACGTCCGGTTTGTTGGGTCGATCCATGTCCAAACTGATTTGTGACCAAAACGGCAACCCCTCGATATCTCCCACAACAGTCAGGGCGTAAGCACCGACGCGGTTCCCCAGTTGGACCGCTTCCCGATAGGTCCAGCCTCTTAGCAGCCCGGAAATGACTCCGGCCGCAAAAGCGTCGCCCGCACCAATCGGGTCGATAATCTGTTGAACAGGGTAGCCCGCCACATAGTCGGCATCTTGTTTCGTTGCGTAGTAGGCGCCCCGCTCACCTGTTTTAATAACGGCCAGCTTGGAACCGTTTTCCAGCAAACAGGCGGCGATCCTTTCCGGTGACGTTTCCCCTGTCAAAATCTCGCCTTCTTCCAACCCGGGCATCACAATATCGCTCTGTCTTGCAATCTTCATCAGCACTTCCCGCGCTTTTTCCTTCGTCCAAAGTTTTAATCGTATGTTTGGGTCAAACACCACCGTCACCCCATTCTCTGCAGCCAGTTGCAATGCGTACTCGACAGTTTTGGCGCATGAATCGCTGAGTGCCGGTGTGATCCCGGTGATGTGCAAATACTTTGCGCGCTTGAGATAGGAAGGGTCAATATCGGCCGGGGTCATCTGACTCGCCGCCGAGCCTTTGCGGTAATAGTACACATTCGGTTCTCTTCCGATCTGCCGTTCTTTAAAAAAGACCGCCGTCGGATGCTGATCGTCAAACACCACCTGCGATGTATCGACTCCTTCGCCGCGAATGAAATTGTGGACGAAAAGACCGAACTCATCATTTCCCAAACGGCTGATCCACCCCACCTGATGCCCCAGGCGGGTCAAACCGATGGCCAGATTCGATTCAGCGCCGCCAATCGTTTTTTCAAATTGGTTGGCATATCGCAGCGGTCCGACCGATACCGGATTAAAAAGCACCATTGTTTCCCCGAATGTTACGACATCCAAACCGCGTTTCGCCTGGCAAACCGGCTCCCCACTTAACACTGCGGATGTGGATTCCAAATGAGTTCCCGACGGCATTTGCATCCTCCCCTCTATCTGCCATTCAAAATCGGAATCAGTTGATCGGCGCTTGGTTGGCGGGCAGCAGAATATCTGTCCTGTAATCGAGTTCCGCTTCTTCTGCCACCGCCACCGGCACGACTCCCTGTGCGGCATCCGTATGTCCAATCATGCGATTGCTGGCTGCCACCAACCGCTGCCGGTGCCGCATGCGTGCCATTCTTTCGGCCGCCAGATCAAACCGCTTTTCCCGAACCGAATCAAATTCGTATTGCAAGGAGCCGTTTTGAAACTCCGCTTCATTTAAAAATTGGATCTGCGATTCCCGCAGATTCAGAACTAACAGATCACCGGTCTTCAGATAGAGAATGCCGCCACCGCAAAACGCCTCCGGCGTCATATGCCCAATTGCCGCACCGTACGTTACTCCGGAATATCTGCCATCGCTAATGATCGTTGCCAGCCGTTTGAGAAACCGGTTCGCGTTGATATGCTGCATCGGGGTAAACATTTCCGGCATGCCGAACGCCACCGGTCCCTGCCCGGAAATGACCACCGCAATTTTGAGAATGCCCTTTTCAACCAAATGGTCAAACAACGAATGATAGTCCTCGTCTCTCCACTCCTCAAACTGATCAGGACCGTTATGTTTGAGAACAGCCAGCAGATTCTCATGGCTGAAACAACGTTCCTGCTTCAGCCGCTCCATCAGGTTGGAATCCAGCAGACTGCGGTTCGCATCGTCCTCATTCTCATAGTAAAGAACAAACGCTGCTTTTCTATCGAATTCGTCAAGTTGTGAGGTCGACATGCCGCTGATTTTGACAACTGCCGTTTCGAAGAAGTTTCCTGTTAGCACATCCACACCGCTGAACGGCCGACGCGGCGTCGCCAAGATGATCGGATTGTCGGTCACATGAGTGGCTGCCAATCGATCCGTGTTCTGCAGCCGTTGCCGCCAGGTAGTGCCTGTTACTGTAGGCGCGTCGACATCCATCTGCACCCCATTTTCAAGCAATTCATAAAAGAGCGTCTCCATACCACGGCTGTCGCCACTGCAGCACTGTGACGCAAGAACAAATATGTCGCGCCCCTGCGTCAGGCTGTAATCGAAAAGATCCGGCACAGGGAATTCATGGTGGATTTGATCCACATCATGCAGGCTGAACCGATACCCGCCATACAACATGGCTGCCACCATATGCATCATCAGGTTGGTCGAACCGCCCGACGCACTGTGAATTCGGATGGCATTTCGGATATTGGTGGCCATAATATTGGAAACCCCAAACACCGGGTCGTTAATCATCGCTGCCAGACTGTCCAGCGCGGTGTTGATGGCCGCCTGACTTGGCGGATCTGTCAAAAGTTCCAGGACCGGATGAACAAGACCCAGGCCGGCTACCAGATGCCGGGAACTGTTTCCCGTTCCGTTAAACGCGCAAACGCCGCCTTTTCCGTCACATGTCGCAACAGCCAATTGTTTCTCAAACTCTTTATGAGCCGCTTTTGTCAGAATGCCTCGTTCCACGGCACGCTCGAATACACCTTGAAACGCCGTATTGGAAGAACACTGCAATATATAGGCCATCGCATCACGAAGATCGTAGGCAATATCCGGTGCGCCTGCCTGTTCGGCCCGCTTCGCGGTTGCCTCCAATTCATCCATCAAATCTTTCGGGATTTCTCCGCCCTTTAACACGTGGGCAGGCGCAAACGTCGCAAAAAAAGGAGCTTCTCCTCGATTCCGCCGGATGCGATCCAGATGCGCCAACGCACTGACCACTCCCAACGGTTGTTTATCACATCCCTGTATCACAAACGCCCCATGATAACTGTGTGCTTCCAGTTGATTGACCACCATTTGCGCAACCGCATTGCGGCTTTGCAGCGAATAACTCATCCCCTGATTGCTCTGCGCCGTTCCGTCACACATGACAGGGGTAGAAAAATAAAAAGGAACGCCCCCGTTTTGCCAGATGCGGACAGCCGCTCTGGCCGATGTCTGAAAATCCATGATATGAGCCGGATGATCGGAAGATCCTCCGATGATCGCAATACGCGGAGCGTTCTGTTCCAGCCGGTCATAAATGCGGTCAAGCGTCCAATCCGGGTCTGAACCTTCGTAACTGGAACCAAGAATTTGTTTGGAACGGTCGAGCAGACCCGCCACACAGATGGGCTCATTTGCTTTTCCCTGGACATTCTCACGATAGGGATTGACCGAATTTCCGATTGCGGGATATTGGACAGTCAAATGAATACCCCCTTTCAAAATCGACCGGATTCGTCAGAATTTCGATTCATTCCATTCCTCTCACCTCTTCCAGCTTGCTTTCCGAAACCAAATCTCTTTTAATTCCAGTGTGTTGCGGAGACGAACCAGACGAACTTTTGTCAGATCCTAAATATAGCTGGTCTTAATCGCCGCTTTTACAGCCAGTTCAGCCGTTTCCAGACACATCGGCAATTTAACCGTATCCACCACCACCAATACATCAATTGGATCGAACAAAATACGCGGCATCAACGATTTTGCTTCTGCCAGCAGAGGCGGTTCTGCCTCTTCCAACTTCTCAGCAGGCACCGCAACAATTTTGGCCGGTCTGTCATATGCGTTTTCAATCGATCCCAGCCCCAATACAATCGGCACTCTGTTCATGACCATCTTGGCCATTTCGGGAACATGTTCCGCCATGTACTTGAAACTGTAAGCATGGGCGGCCTCAGCCCCTTTTTGTTTGCCAAGACCCATCGTGATCATCTTCATCAGTCCGCTTTCAACCGGTCCGCGAAATGCGGTATGCGGTTTAATTCGATTGATTACGATCACTTTATCCGCTTCATACGCACACGCTGTCCTTCAGACGTCACTCCACCGTGACTCCCCATAGCCGGTATCAGAAATGGCTGACCTCCTGCCGATTTAACCGCATTTACGACTTCCCTTGCCAAAATCGGGATATCTGCCACTTCCGATGCACGAAATTTCTGTTTGACTTTCACCATCCGGGGAAGCGGCACTCCCGCAAGCAATTCCTCCAAAATTTTCATGCCATCCTCCGCGCATTTTATTATTTTTGGCTGCGAATTTGCTTTAATTGATCATTCATTTCTTTCACCAGATCTTCGCCAAACTTTTTTGCATACTGATCGATGACCGGTTTTACAGCCGCTTGAATTCTTGCCTTTTCTTCATTTGACACTTCATTGATTTTCATGTTTTTCGCTTTCAAATTGTCAAGAGACTTTTGGTTTTGCTCACGGTTCAATTGGCGCTCGTATTTGCCAGCCTCAACGGCCGCGTCCTGAAGAATTTTCTTCTCCTCATCGGACAGTTGATCCCAAAACTTTTTGCTGACCAGGAATGCGAACGGTGTATACACATGGTTGGTCAAGCTGAGATACGGCTGTACTTCGTAGAATTTGTTCGATTCGATTGTCGCCAGCGGATTTTCCTGACCATCGACCGTTTTGCTTTCCAGCGCATTGTATACTTCTGAAAACGCCATCGGAGTCGGATTGGCGCCCAACGCCTTGAATGCGTCAAGATGAACGGTGTTCTGCATCGTGCGGATTTTTAATCCCTGAAAATCTTCCATCTTGGCGACCGGATGTTTACTGTTCGTCAAGTTCCGGAATCCGTTTTCCCAATAACCGAGACCGATCAAACCGTGCTCCGGCAATTTGTCAAGTATCTTCTTGCCGATCGGTCCGTCCAGTACGGCATCCGCTTCTTTTTCGTTGTTAAACAGAAACGGAAAATCAAAAATGCCAAATTCCTTCACCGTACCCACCAGCGGAGAAGTGGAAGGAACTGTGATTTCCTGTAAACCGCCCTTCAGCGCTTCTGTCATTTTCTGATCGTCACCCAACTGTGCGGCATAGTAGTTTTGTACCTTCAGTTTTCCGCCGCTCTTCTGTTCTACGATTTCTTTAAATTTTTTCAGTCCCTGTCCCTCTGGATGATCTTCGTTTAAGCCGATGCCCGCTTTAATCACACGTTCCTTAATACCGCCAGCCGTTGTTGTCGATTGCGCCGTTTGACTGCCGCCGCCCCCGCAACCGGCAACAGCCGCCAGCAAACCGGGAATTAAAACGCTGACCCCCAACCGTTTCACCCATGTTTTCATCTGTACTTGACCCCTTTCAAAAACTTTTTTTGTATCAGGTTCATTGCAGAACAGAATACAACCCGGATTCATACCGAGTATCCGACTGCCTATCCCGCAACGGAACTTTCCCTTTCAATTGATGGTTGACCAAATATTTCGGATATTCGCCATATAGCAGTACGTCTGCGATTCCGAGCGCTGCCTTGCACCTCATTTCGGCGGCAGATTCTTCCGAATACCAGGCAACATGCGGTGTCAAAACCACGTTATCAAATGACAGCAACGGATGTTCCGGGTGAATCGGCTCTTCTTCCACAACATCCAATCCTGCTCCTGCAATAGACTCTTTCCGCAGCGCTTCGATCAACGCAGCTTCGTCAATCACCGGTCCGCGTGAAGTATTGATGATAAAAGCGTCCTGTTTCATCTGAGCAAACTGCCTTTCACCGATCAATCCTTGTGTTGCCGAAGTAAGCGGAGCATGCACCGAAACGATGTCAGATGTTTGACAAAGCTGATCCAAGGTGACCAATTCCACCCCTTTTTCGATCGCCACCTGTTGTGGTACAAACGGATCATAGGCAATCACTCGCAAACCCAAAGGCCTTACTTTCTCCGCCAGCGCTTGCGGGATTCGGCCAAAGCCGACAAGGCCGAGCGTTCGGCCCCGCAGTCGGTAGATCGGCTGTGTTAACTTGAAATCCCATTTTCCCGATTTTACAAATTGATTGGCTGGCGCAATTTTCCTTGTCACAGAGAGCAGCAAACCAAGCGCATGGTCGGACACTTCATCCATACAGTAGTCGGGCACATTCGCTACACAAATTCCTTTCTCCGTTGCCGCTTCCAGATCCACTGTATTGACGCCGACGCCGTAACGGGTAATGACTCTACACCGTTCCAATGATTCTATTACTTTACGGCTGATCGGCGCATACTGGTTAATCAATCCGTCTGCATCACGGCAAATATCAATCATGTCCTGCTCCGTCTTGCATTGAGCAGGAATCAGCTCGATTCTGGAATCAGACAATACCTTCTGCTCGTAACGCAGGTCCTCATATTCCCAGTCAGTTACCACCACTTTCCACTTTTCCAAACGATTACCCCCTTACTTGTCATAGAACCAGTGCAATGGAACCAATGTCAGGCCCGGGAACAATGTGAGCAGCAGCAATACAAAACATTCCGCCAGCAAAAACGGCCAGACGCCTTTCATAATGTCGTCCATTGTGATTTTTGCCACGCCGCACGCTACGTTCAACACCGTTCCGACTGGTGGCGTCAACAGTCCGATACAATTGTTGAGAATAAAAATGACACCAAAGTACACCGGGTCAATTCCCGCTTTTGTAATAATCGGCATTAACACAGGCGTCAGAATCAGAATCGTGGGTGTCAAATCAATTGCCGTACCGACAATTAAGACAATAATGTTGATGGCGATCATCAACCACATCGGATGGTGGATAAACGGGCCTAACAGCGCGGTCACTTCCTGCGGAATGTTTGCCACCGTAATCAGCCAGGCGGATACCATCGCGGCTGCCGCAAGAAACATCACGACACTGGTGGTTTTTCCAGCCCGAATCAACAATTTGTAAAGATCTTTTAGCTTTAACTCGCGGTAGATAAACATCCCTACAAAAAACGCATAGAAAGCGGCGACCACTGCTGCCTCAGTGGGAGTGAATACGCCGAACCGCAGTCCGCCGATAATAATGGCCGGCAGGATTAACGCCCAAAACGCCTGTCTGGTGACACCCAGGATCTCCCGTACCGATTTGCGGGGATATACCCGCAAGTTGTCTCTGCGCACCACCCACAACCAGGTCAGCACCAGTGCAAGCCCGATCATTAACCCCGGCACAATTCCCGCCATAAATAGCTTCGTGATGGATACATTGCTGGTTACACCAAAAATGATCATCGGAATACTGGGCGGGATAATGGGCGCGATAATGCCGCCCGCCGCCAGCAACCCGGCGGAACGATTTGTATTATAACCGGCCCCCACCATCATCGGGATCAGCAGTGCCCCCAAGGCAGCCGTATCGGCGACCGCCGACCCGGACAGTCCCGCAAAAATGACGCTGCCGATAATCGCAACATACCCAAGTCCGCCCCGAATGTGCCCGACCAAAGCCATCGCAAAGTTGACGATTCGGGTGGAGATGCCGCCTGCATTCATGAACTCACCGGCAAGAACAAAGAATGGGATCGCCATCAACGGAAAATTGTCGGCGCCGTCAATCAGGTTTTGAGCAATAATCTGGCTGTCAAAATTGCCCATTACAAACATTAAGCAGACACCGCAAAACAAAAGCGCGATTGCGATGGGAACACCGAGCGCCATTGCGCCTAACAAGGATCCGATAAAAGTTGCCAAGACCACACGATCCCCCCCTTTTCGATTGTTAATTCCCTGTCGTTACGTGCAGTTCGTCTTCTGAATCACGAGTCATCACCAATTCGCCATCTGTCGTCCTGTTCGTGAACAGCCGGAACAAATTGATTACCACAATCAGTCCCATAGAGACTCCAACAACGATCCCAATGCCGTAAATGAAGGCCATGGGCAATCCCGTTGCAGGCGCTTTGCTGTCAAAATTGAGCAGCGTCATTTTCCAACTGCCTTCCAATACCAGCCAAAGTGTGTACAGAATAATCAGGTTACTGACAAGATAAGCCGCTTTTTTCATGCTCCGCGGCAGTTTTTTGATCAGTGAATCGACTCCCAGATGTTCATGATCCCGAAACGCGGCAATGCCCCCCAGGAAGATCATCCAGATAAACAGGAATCTGGCCATCTCTTCCGACCATGTAATTCCGGAGTTGAACACATAGCGCAGCACTACGTTGCCGAACACAAGGATACACATGATTGCCAATGAAAACGCAATTAACAGATTCAGCAGACTGTCGATTGATTTTGAAATTTTTTGCATGCGTGTTGCATCCCCCTTTTATGGCCTTCCTTTGGATTTGTTTTATAATATAAAACTCGGTTTTCAGTACTTCCCAAAATGGAAAACGAAACCCTGACTGCCGCTTGAACTAACTACCGTTCGATTTGTTTTATAATGTAAAACTATGTTTTGGTTAATTTATTTTAAAATAACGTAATTAAATATTATTAAATAACTATCAATACAGATATTTGTGTATATTCTGATAATTATTATCTTGAATTCGAATTTATGTGTCAACGAAAATATTCTTTTCGACACCGCCCATAAAAAAACAACAGAGCTGATTAACCATATGGCATACCATGATACGTTAACCTCATTGCCGAATCGACGCCTGTTACAAGAACAGCTCGAAATCGCCTTATTTCAGGCAGAATCTTCCGGCAGCAAGTTGGCGCTCGTATATTTTGACATTGATCGATTTAAAATCATAAACGATTCCTTAGGGCACGGAACCGGCGATCTTCTGTTAACCGCTGTGGAAGAACGTCTCAGCCAACAACTGGGCGACTCAGAAACCTTGGCAAGAATGGGCGGAGACAAATTTGTCCTGCTGCTGCCGGGGTCTACAGTAGAAGAAGCAATTTTTGCGGCAGAAAATATCATTGAACAGTTTAACCGGCCTTTTTACATAGAAGATCGTGAATTACACGTTACAACAAGCTTGGAAATCGCCATCTATCCGAATGATGGAACAGATTCATTGACACTTTTAAAACATGCGGATGTTGCCATGTATCGGGCATAGGAACAGGGCCGCAACAATTATCAGTTGTACTCTGACCGTTTTGGGCACTTGCAGTGCAAATCTCAATCGACGATTTCGGAACCGGGTATTCTTCATTAGGTTATTTAAAACTGTTTCCCATTCAGACGCTCAAAATCGACCGCTCCTTTGTGGCCGATATGATATTTGTTCAGTCCACCTTTGCCACCGGACAAAATTGAGCATCTGTTGACTGCATCGGAATCTCATCCCCTTTAACCGGCCACCCTTTTTAGGCGGCCACCCATTTTAAACCGCCGCCCCCCTAAACGGCGGCGGTACTTCCTTGCTGCAGCAGATACATCTTGTAATAAAGCCCCTCTTTGGCTAACAGTTCCTGATGTGTCCCGCTCTCCACAATCTCCCCGCGGTGAAGCACCAAAATCAAATCGGCATCCTGAATCGTCGATAAACGGTGTGCAATGGCAATTGTGGTGCGGCCTTTCCGCATCTTTTCGAGAGCGGTTTGAATCGCTTCCTCCGTTTCCGTATCCACGTTTGCAGTTGCCTCATCCAGAACCAGAATCTTTGGATTCCTCGCCATCGTCCTCGCAAACGACAACAGCTGCCTTTGCCCACTGGAAAAATTGGCCCCCCGCTCGCTGACCGGTTCTCCGTAACCATTCGGAAGCTTGTCAATAAACGAGTCCGCCTGCACAAATTTTGCGGCCTGTACAATGTCCGCATCGGAAATCTCCTGATTGTGAAGCCGGATGTTCTCACTTACATCGCCAACAAACAAAAACGGATCCTGCAGCACCAACCCTATTTTCCCGCGTAGTTCTTCATCGTCATAGGCATCCAGAGGCACCCCATCCAGTCGAATGCTTCCCTGTGTCACCGGATAAAAACGCATCAACAGGTTAATCACCGTGCTTTTGCCGCTCCCCGTATGCCCCACCAATGCAATGGTTTGTCCCGGACAGGCCGTAAACGTAATATTTTTCAACACATCCGTCTTTCCGTCATAGGAGAAACTCACGTTTTGAAACTCGATCATTCCCTTCCCGATTTTCGGATTCTTCGTTCCCTGTTTAACAGGCGCCAACCGTTGGTCATCCATCAATTGAAAAACCCGTTCAGCCGAAACAACCGCCTGCTGCAGTTGGGAAAGCCGCTGCATCATCGTATTGACCGGTTCAAAGAAGCGGTCCAGATAATTGACAAATGCATACAGAACCCCGATTTGAACAGGGCTGTCTTGTGTGTGGAAGCCGAAGAATCCCAGCACCAGTATGAGTGTGAGTGTATAAATAAGATCGACTGCCGGACGCAACAGTAAACTTCCCAGCCGAATGTTTCTTCTTGCCGCCTGGTAATTCTCGCGGTTAATTTGACCGTACTCTGCAAGGACCCGCTTTTCCTGACGCATGACCTGAATGACGTGCATCCCCTGCAGCGACTCATTCAATTTAGCGTTCAATTCGCTGAGCTTGGATCGCAGCACACGATAGATTTTGGCGCTGGTCTGCCGATAAACCTGCATCAGCAGGAGGATAGCCGGCAGCAATAACAGACACAGGGAGGCTAACCGGACATCCAACAGGAACATAGCCGCGAATATTCCTAACAAAAACACGATATTCTGCACAAACGTCGACAACACACTGACAAACAGGTCTTTGACCGCTTCCGTATCATTTGTGATTCGTGAGATAATCGAACCGGTCGGCGTCTTGTCAAAAAACTCAAGACCCAACCGCTGCACATGACTGAATACGTCAATCCGCAGCCGCTGTATGATTTGAAGCGCAATACGCTGAAAGGAGACCAATTGCCAATAATGCATAATTGCGGATAAAACCAGTAAAAAAAGATAAGTGCCTGCAAGCCATGCCAACTGTGAAATCACCCAATGGTGCGGAATCAAATATCGGTCGATAAAAATCTGGATCAGCTTGGGACCCGCCAGATCGGACGCCGTCGCAATCAGCAGCAATCCGAACGCTATAACCAACTCTTTACGGTGTGGTTTCATGTAACGGATCAGCCTGTACATCACCATCTGTCCCAACCCCCTGTTCGACCAACGACTCCAACAACTGCCGTCCGTACATCTCCGCATACCAGCCGCCTTGTTGAATCAGATCCTCGTGCGTGCCCCGTTGGCTAATGCCGCCTTCTTCCAATACCAGAATCTGATCCGCATGTTCCACCGCGCTTAAACGATGCGTTGCGATCAACGTGGTCTTATTTTTCCGATTCTCCCGCAGCCCTTCCAGGATCGCTTTTTCCGTCCGGGCATCCACCGCCGAAAGACAGTCGTCCAAAACAAGAATTTCCGGGTGAAGCAGCACAGCGCGGGCAATTGAAATTCGCTGTTTTTGTCCGCCTGACAGCGTCACGCCCCGTTCCCCGACAACGGTGTCATATCCGTGTTCAAAATGAAGAATGTCAGAATGAATAGCAGCCAAACGGCTGGCCGCTTCGATTTCCTGAAAGGAGGCATCCGGCTTTCCAAACGCGATGTTTTCTCTTACCGTACTGGAAAACAGATACAGATCCTGCGGAACATAGCCAATGGCAGAGCGGAGCGCATGCAGTGTATAGTCGTAAATGGAACGTCCGTTTATCTCAATGTCCCCGTCGATCACATCAAACTCCCGTACCAGCAGGCGCAGTAGCGTTGATTTGCCGCTTCCCGTTTTCCCGACGATGCCAAGCGTCTGCCCACGCTTTACTTCCACGTCAATGTTTCGTAAAGCCGCTTCCGTTTTTCCCGGATAGGCGAAAGACCGTATCTGAAAGTGGATATCCCCTGCCGGAATCTGCTCGGCAGCCCCTTGTCGGTCATACACATCCGGTTGAATCGCAAGCAGTTTTTGTACCCGGTCATAGGAAGCCCGCCCCCGTTGCATAATGTTAATTAACCACCCGAACGCCAACATCGGCCAAATCAAATACCCCAGATACATGACAAACTGGGTCAACTGCCCGATTGTAAGCTGACCCCGTTCCACAAACCAGCCTCCCACCGCTAATGAAACAAAGAAGCAGGAACCAACGATCAGTTTAATGACAGGGTCATACAGGGAATCGATTTTCGCCACAGCCATATTCTTCTCCACGACCTGTGCCGACAAATTTTCAAAAGATGCCGTCTCCGCCATTTCCTGGCCAAACGACTTGATGACGCGCACACCGGATATATTCTCCTGCACCTTCTCGTTCAGTTCGGAAAAAGCGGCCTGTGCCTCAAGAAACCGTTCATGTAGCAGCGTGCCTAACCGGCTTGTTGCCCACCCCATAATCGGCATTATGAGAAGAGTGAGCAACGTCAACTTCCAACTGATAAACACCGCCATCGAGAAGATGACCAGTCCGCCCATCGTGGTCGAGTCCACTAACGTGAGAATCCCTTCTCCTGCAGTCATCTCAACCGCCTGGATATCGTTTGTCGAATGGGCCATTAAATCCCCAGTCCGGTGTTGATGATAAAACTGCGGGGATTGCTTTGTAAAATTTTCATACAACCGATCCCGCAGCAATAGCCCCAGTTTCGCAGCCGATCCGAATATCAGGTTGCGCCAGATGTAACGGAGTAAAAATGTGACCAAACCTGATGCCAGCAGCAAGCAAAGCCATGTTATAAGCGATTGACGGCTGATAGAATGTTGCTGGATGCCGTCGACAACGAGCCTTACGATATAAGGCGGCACAAGTTCCAGCAAGGCGACCATCACCAATATGACCACACCGATGCCGTAACTTTTTTTCTCCATTCGGAAAAACCACCATAAATCCCGAAAAACACTCATCACGAATCCTCTCCAAAATAAAGAACCACCGGGCAATTCCCATGGTCGTGTGTAGTTATTATATACGTGTGACATGCATGTAACAAATCATTTTCATTTTCTACGAAAATCTGATTTTATCGTATGATAAAGGCCGCTATATATCTAGTCGTTATGTTATCGACCGAATTTCGTGGAGAGATGGTTGGGGGAGCCGAAAATTTCCGCGAACTCAGATCATTCGGATGATGGATGCGGGAATTGAATGCCGGACGATATTTCCATTGCGCCTCCCTTGGTTTATGCCCAATTTGACTTACCGGGATCATTGTAAGATCGTCGCGATCGACGGAAAGGAAGCTTTTACAGGTGGTATCAACATCGGAGAGGAGTATACCGGATTGAAGCCGAACGTAGGGTTCTGGCGCGACACCCATATGCGAATCGCAGGTGAAGTTGCAGAGGATTTGCAGGCGATTTTCGACGTCCATTGGAACATCGCTTCGCCGGACCGGATGAAGGCGAGGACACGCGGGAACTCAAAAGCTGAGGATACGCGAACGCCCATTCAGGGTTCAGGGCGCAAATCACTGCACATCGCAACCGGCAGGGCCGCTCTTTCCGGATGGTCGGCGGAATTGGGCACTGAGCTTGGCAGAATGGATGGGGCCATGGATGGCACCAGCGATGATACCGTTCCAAGCGCAGAGGCGTTGCAGAAAGCGTACGTACAGACGTTAGAAGGCAATCCTGGAATTCCTACCCAAGGCATCCGGGAGGCTTACTTCATTTGCCTGACACAAGCGACCCAGACTATTGATATCACCAACGATTTGAGAAGTTATCGCCTGAATTATGAGGTGTGCGAAATCGTGTACAGTGAAGACGTGGCGCGGCAACTCACGGAGCAATTCGAGCGTGATCTGACTGATTCCGTCCCGTTGCGCATGGAGGAGCTGCTGCAGCGCCCCCTTTCACAACGCATGATTGATCAGGGAGCTCGCCTGTTTTCCCCGTTGTTATAGCATGCACATGTTCCGTTGTTTCAACAAAAACAAAGAGGACTGACCCCCAAGTCAAACTGCTATGGGTTCAGCCCTCTTTTTATGTTAGTAACATATTTACGGCAGGAACGTTTCTCCCATCAAGAAGCGATCCACTTCTCTGGCTGCCGCACGTCCTTCATTGATTGCCCAAACAACCAAACTTTGTCCGCGCCGCATGTCGCCAGCTGCAAATACACCTTTCACGTTAGTGGAAAATTGGCCGTATTCCGCTTTCACATTGGAACGTTCGTCCCGTTCGACACCCAATTGAGAAAGAACCGTGTCTTCCGGCCCTAAAAATCCCATTGCAAGCAATACGAGCTGTGCCGGCCAGACTTTTTCCGTTCCGGGAATCTCAACAGGAGTCATCCGTCCATTTGCCTCTTTTTCCCATTTGATTTCCACCGTATGCAGCTCTTTTACATGACCGTTTTCATCACCCACGAATTTTTTTGTGGTGATTGAGTATTCACGAGGATCACAGCCATAAACGGCTTTTGCTTCTTCCTGTCCATAATCCATTTTGTAAACGCGGGGAAACTGCGGCCACGGATTGTTTGCGGCACGCGTTTCCGGGTTCTTGCCCATGATCTCCAACTGCGTTACGCTGTTGCAGCCGTGGCGAAGTGAAGTTCCCACGCAGTCTGTCCCCGTGTCGCCGCCACCGATCACAATCACGTCTTTTCCTTTAGCCGAAATATAGTTGCCGTCTTCCAGATTGGAATCCAACAAACTCTTTGTGTTGGCTGCCAGGAATTCCATCGCAAAATGAATTCCCTTCAGATGCCGCCCTTCAATCGGCAGATCGCGCGGTTTTGTCGCACCGCCGCAAAGCACCACCGCATCAAATTCTTCCAGCAGCTTCTCAACCGGATAATCCTTGCCAACTTCCGTTTTCGTGACAAATCGGATACCTTCCGCCGCCATCAGATCGATTCGGCGCTGCACCAAAGTTTTGTCCAGTTTCATATTCGGAATGCCATACATCAGCAATCCGCCAATCCGATCTGCCCGTTCAAAGACAGTCACCAGATGCCCTGCTTGATTCAATTGATCGGCACAAGCCAGCCCGGAAGGCCCAGAACCGACAATCGCCACCTTCTTACCGGTCCGCTTTTCGGGAGGCTGCGGCTGAATCCACCCTTCCTCAAAACCCCGATCGATAATTTCCCGTTCAATCGTTTTAATCGTCACAGGCGAATCAATCAGGCCTACCGTACAGGATCCTTCACAGGGAGCGGGGCATACCCGTCCTGTGAACTCTGGAAAATTGTTCGTTTTCTGCAAACGATCCAACGCCTCTTTCCACAGTCCCCGGTAAACCAAATCATTCCACTCGGGGATCAGATTGTTGACGGGACAACCAGCCGCCATCCCATTGATGACAGCGCCCGTGTGACAATAGGGAATACCGCAGTCCATACACCGCGCTCCCTGTTTGCGCAACTCTTCTTCCGATAAATGTTGGTGGAACTCCTGCCAGTCAAGAATCCGATCCAGCGGATCGCGATCGGCCGGGAGCTCACGTCTATATTCCATAAATCCGGTAGCCTTACCCATCGTTTTGTCTCCCCCCGATTCCTTAATTTCCACCGACGCGCGATTCGTCGTTCTTATTCGCTTCAAACGCGGCCATAACCGCTTCTGCACCGCTCAATCCGGCCTGTTCTACACGTTCAATCGCTTCCATCATCCGCTTGTAATCTTTCGGAATGACTTTTACGAATTTAGGAACGATTTGGTTCCAGTTTTCAAGTATCCGCTTGCCGTTATCACTGTCGGTGTAGCGGACATGATTCAGAATCATCTCTTTGACTTGCGAGATTTCATCCGGATTTTCCAACGCTTCGAGCAGGACCATCTCTTTGTTTACTTTGTCGCGGAATTCGCCATCCACATCTAACACATAAGCGATACCGCCCGACATACCGGCTGCAAAATTCCGGCCGGTCAGACCGAGCACCACCACGCGTCCACCTGTCATGTATTCACACCCGTGGTCGCCTACACCTTCCACTACGGCAGTTGCGCCACTGTTACGAACACAGAAGCGTTCACCAGCAACTCCCTGAATGTATGCTTCCCCAGAAGTTGCACCATAGAAAGCCACATTGCCGATTATGATGTTTTCTTCCGGAACAAAGGTCGATTTCTTCGGCGGATAGACAATAATCTTTCCTCCCGACAATCCTTTTCCGATATAGTCGTTTGCATCACCTTCCAACGATAAGGTCATCCCCTTTGGCACAAATGCGCCAAAACTCTGACCAGCGGATCCCTGGAAGTGGAAACGAATCGTATCTTCCGGCAGCCCCTCGGCACCGTAACGTCTTGTTAATTCACTGCCCACAATCGTACCGACCACACGGTTTATGTTGCGGATCGGGAATGTCGCCTGCACAGGTTCTTTTCGTTCCAGAGCCGGTTCGGCCGCCTTCAAAAGTTGCTGCATATCCAGCGATTTATCCAATCCATGATCCTGTTTGGTACTGCAGTATCTGCCCACTTCTGCCGGAACATCCGGTTGATAAAGGATCGCCGACAGATCCACCCCTTTTGCTTTCCAATGGGAAATCGCCTTGCTGGGTTCGAGCAGATCGGAACGGCCAACCATTTCGTCAATTCTGCGGAAGCCTAATTCTGCCATATATTCGCGTACTTCTTGCGCAATAAACCGCATAAAATTGGCCACATGCTCAGGATCACCCATAAACTTTTTGCGCAGTTCCGGATTTTGCGTAGCGACACCGACCGGGCAGGTATCCAAATGACAGACGCGCATCATCACGCATCCCAAGACCACAAGAGGCGCTGTTGCAAAGCCGTATTCCTCTGCTCCCAGCAAAGTCGCAATGACAACATCCCGACCGGTCATCAATTTACCGTCTGTCTCTACGACAATACGGTCACGCAGTTTATTGAGCATAAGCGTCTGATGGGTTTCCGCCAGACCTAACTCCCAAGGCAATCCGGCATGCTGGATGCTTGTTTGCGGCGATGCGCCCGTACCTCCATCATACCCGCTGATTAACACCACATCGGCGCGGCCTTTCGCAACCCCGGCCGCAATTGTGCCAACTCCTACTTCCGACACCAGTTTCACGCTGATTCTGGCAGACGGATTGGCGTTTTTCAAATCATGAATCAGTTCTGCCAAATCCTCAATCGAATAAATATCATGATGCGGCGGCGGTGAAATCAGACCCACACCAGGGGTAGAATGTCTAACCTCCGCTACCCACGGGTACACTTTGCGGCCTGGCAGTTGTCCGCCTTCGCCCGGTTTTGCTCCCTGCGCCATTTTAATTTGAAGCTCATCCGCATTCACCAAATAATGGCTGGTAACACCAAACCGGCCTGACGCCACCTGTTTGATGGCACTGCGACGCCAGTCTCCATTCTCATCCGGAATGAATCGTGCCGGATCCTCGCCGCCTTCCCCTGTATTGCTCTTGCCTCCAATCCGGTTCATAGCGATAGCCAGACTTTCATGCGCTTCTTTGCTGATGGAGCCGTATGACATAGCTCCTGTTTTGAACCGTTTCACAATCGAATCAACCGATTCCACTTCTTCAATCGGCACCGGCTGCCGAGTTTTCTTCAATTCCAGCAGGCCTCGCAGGGTGTAATGTTCTTTTGTCTGATTATTCAACATTACGGAATACTGCTTGAACATACCGTAATCGTTTTGACGGCATGCCTGCTGCAGCATATGGATCGACTGCGGAGTGTACAAGTGCTTTTCACCGTCGCGGCGCCACTGCAATTTGCCCCCCGAATCGAGTACACGATCCACTCCTTCACGTTCCGTATATGCCCTCTGATGCCGCATGAGAACTTCTTTTGCCACTTCTTCCAGCCCAATCCCTTCAATACGGGAAGGTGTCCATGTGAAATATTGGTCAATGAACTCCTGGTTCAGACCGACTGCTTCGAATATTTGCGCGCCGCGATAACTTTGAATCGTCGAAATTCCCATTTTGGAAAGGACTTTCACAACGCCTTTCGTTACCGCTTTGATATATTTCTGAACTGCTTTCTCATGCGTAAGACCTGTCATCATATTCTGGCGGATCATGTCATCGAGCGATTCGAGCGCCAAATACGGATTGATGGCACTGGCCCCGTATCCGATCAACAAGGCGAAATGATGTACCTCGCGCGGTTCTCCCGACTCTAAGAGCAGTGCTACCTTGGTGCGCGTACCTTCCCGGATCAGATAATGATGCAGACAGGATACGGCCAACAATGCTGGAATCGGCGCGTTTTCCGCGCTTACGCCACGGTCGGACAGCACCAGCAATGTGGCGCCTTCTTCGATTGCACGGTCCGCCTGCTTGCACAGTTCATCGAGCGCCTGCCGCAATCCTTCACTGCCTGCGGCAGCCTTGAACAATATCGACAAAGTGGTTGACTTGTATCCAGGCCGTTGAATATGCACCAGTTTGGCAAACTCCTCGTTTGTCAAAATCGGCGATTTCACTTCAATCTGGTGACAGCTTTCCGGCTCCGGATGCAAGAGATTCCGTTCCGGCCCCAACGTGGTGGTAGTTGCGGTCACGATTTCCTCACGAATCGCATCAATCGGCGGATTTGTCACTTGCGCAAACAGTTGTTTGAAATAGTTGTACAACAACTGCGGTCTGTCCGATAAGACAGCAAGCGGCGTATCGATACCCATGGAACCGATCGGATCTACTCCCTCGTTGGCCATCGGTTTCAAAATCTTGTTCAGTTCCTCGTACGTATAACCAAACGCCAACTGACGCTCCAGCACGGTTTCATGTTCCGGTTCCGGAACATGCGGCGCTTCCGGAAGTTCTTCCAAAGCCACCAAATGCTGATCCAGCCACTCTTGGTAAGGATATTCCGATGCGATTTTCTGTTTGATTTCTTCATCCGTTACGATTCGCTGTTCGTCCAGATCGACAAGCAGCATGCGTCCGGGCTGCAACCGCTCTTTGCGAAGCACATTTTCTGCGGGAATATCGAGCACGCCTACCTCGGAAGCCAGTACGATCATATCGTCTTTCGTTATATAATAACGAGCTGGACGCAGACCGTTACGGTCCAACGAAGCCACAATCTGTTTGCCGTTTGTCATCGCCATCGCGGCAGGGCCGTCCCACGGCTCCATTAAACAGCTGTGATACTCGTAAAACGCTCTCTTTTCCGAGCTCATGCTTTCATGGTTTGACCACGGTTCAGGAACCATCATCATCGCAACATGCGGCAACGAACGGCCCGACAAATACAAAAACTCAAATGTGTTGTCAAACATTGCCGAGTCGCTACCGTCCGCTTCAATAACAGGGAGCAGCTTTTTCAGATCTTCCCCGAAAAGTTCCGAATCGCACATGGCTTGACGCGCATGCATCCAGTTTACATTACCGCGCAATGTATTGATTTCCCCGTTGTGAATCAGGTAACGGTAAGGATGCGCACGCTCCCAACTGGGGAATGTATTGGTGCTGAAGCGCGAATGCACCAATGCCAAAGCCGTCTCGACAGCAGGATCTTTTAAATCTTTGTAATAAACGTCAATTTGCTCGGTGGTCAGCATTCCCTTATACACAATCGTCCGGCAGGAAAAGCTTGCAAAATAGAAAAACTCTCCGCCCGCCATACTTGAATACCGGATCGCTTTTTCAGCCCGTTTGCGAATCACATACAGTTTCCGCTCAAAGCTTTGCTCATCTTGAACGTCAGATCCTCTACCGACAAATATCTGCCGAATAAAAGGTTCATTCGATTTGGCAGTTTCCCCAAGATCTCTGTTATCAGTGGGCACATCGCGCCAGCCCAGAACAGTTTGGCCCTCTTCACGAATGATCTTTTCCAGCGTTTCTTCACTTTTCTGACGATTCACCGAATTAGGAGAAAGAAATAACATGCCGACCCCGTATTCTCCGGCTTCAGGAAGTTGAATACCCAACTTTTCCGATTCACGCTTAAAAAAATGATGCGGAATTTGCAGCAATATACCAGCACCGTCTCCTGTGCTGGTCTCAGAACCTTGACCGCCCCGGTGGTCGAGATTACGGAGTACCATCAATGCTTGCTGGATGATTTTGTTCGACTTGGCACCCTTGATATTGGCTACAAAACCTATACCGCAAGCGTCATGTTCGAACTTTGGGTCGTATAGCCCCTGTTTGGCAGGAAGTCCGTGATTGTTCATTTTACTTTCAACCTTTCTATTAATCTGTTTTTCTTTTTGTTATTTGCTAGAAAACGCGGGTATTTCTGGGGTTTTTCGAAAATTCAATGTTTCTACATCATACCACTCTCAGAAATTTATATCAATTTGAATCAAAATGATTCATATAAATGTCAATCAAATAAAAGCCCAGTTGTCATGACTGAACCAACTGGGACAAACATTCTTCGGAGCAGAAACCCTGATGTTTTTCTTCGCATTCCTCGCAGCAAATGTGCTGCAGATGACACAAGTCGTTCGCGCAATTAATGTAACGATCCTCCGGTTTGCCGCAATGATGGCACCTTCCGACGATCACATCTTCGACCTGATTGACCGGGACGGAAATTCTTTCGTCAAATACGTAACATTTCCCATCGAAAAGTTGCCCTTTCACTTCGGGATCTTTCCCGTATGTGACGATGCCGCCTTCGAGTTGGGACACATCTTTGAACCCTTCCCGCAACAAGAAGCCGGACAGCTTTTCACAGCGGATTCCGCCTGTGCAGTAAGTCAAAATTTTCTTGTCTTTATATTGACTCATATTTTCACGAATCCACTTCGGAAATTCGCGGAATGATTTTACTTCCGGACGGATCGCGTTTCGAAAGTGTCCGATATCATATTCATAGTCGTTTCGCCCATCCAGAATAACCACATCGTCCTGCTGCATCGCCTCATAAAATTCCTTGGGGGTCAAATGTTTCCCCGTTAACTGGTTCGGATCAATATCCTCTTCCAGTCGGAACGTCACTAACTCTTTCTTGGGGCGGACGAACATTTTCTTAAAAGCAGGTTTATCCGCATCGTCGATTTTGAATACCATATCGGCAAAGCGGGAATCCTTCCGCATTTCCTCTATATAACGGTCCGTTTGTTCAACTGTTCCCGAAACGGTGCCATTAATCCCTTCCGGCGCGACAAGAATGCGTCCTTTTAAACCAAGCTCCTTGCAAAATGCCAGATGTTGCGCCGCAAATTCCTCCGGATTTTCAATCGGAACATACTTGTAATACAAAAGAACCCGATAGGGTTTTGCTCCTTCACTCACGATGACCGTCACCTCCGTAATCCCCATCTGTGATTATTGTCGTGGTCTTATACTGAAATAATAATATAGCACATTCCCTTGCAGCTTGTGAAGAGAACCTGCCAAACTTCACCCTATTTATTGGTCTGCTTGTTCCGTTGCAAGGTATCTGTCAACTCCAGCAGATTATTCATCAACTGCAGCAAAAATTCGCGGGTTGTTTCGTCTGTCAGTTTGCCTTCCGCGTCAAATTTCAGATTAATTTGCCCGATTTTAACGATTTATCCATTCTAATTCCCTCCCCCGTATTTATTCTAATGGTTTTGAATGGAAATAAACAAATTCCGCATGTTAGAATAAACTCATTCATTCCCATAAACAGAGGTGATCGTCCAGCTTATGAAAAATTCGGGAGAGAAACGATATCTACTGCTGCTCACCACCGTTGCACTTGGTACCATGCTCAATCCGCTTAACTCCTCCATGATTGCGATTGCCCTGGCTCGCCTGCAGGAAGAGTTTCACCTCACTTTTTCGGATGCCTCCTGGCTGATCTCGACCTATTATCTGGCAAGCGGAATCGGGCAGCCCGTAATGGGGAAACTGAGCGACATATACGGCCAAAAGCGGCTTTTTTTATGGGGCTTGTTTCTGATTGCGGCTGCGTCCCTGCTGGCTCCTCTTTCACCCAACTTCGGTTGGCTGCTTGTGTTTCGGATTGTGCAGGCAATCGGCAGTTCCACTCTATTTCCAGCCGGGATGGGCATTGTCCGCCGCATAATCACCACCAATCAGGCAAAGGCGCTGGGGGTTCTATCGATCTTTTCCTCAACATCTGCCGCGTTCGGACCGTCTGTCGGGGGCTTCCTTTTACATTTCGGAGACTGGCCTGCCGTTTTTTTAATTAATTTGCCATTTATTCTTTCCTCATTTATCTTGGCAATTCGGATTTTGCCGAAGGATTCCGGCATGCCGAAGCAAAAAGCGAGAATTGACCTGGCTGGCGTTGCCCTTTTTTCCGCCATGATCATCAGTTGGCTGCTGTTTTTGCTCTCGCTCGAACAAACGGTCAATTGGTGGATGCTTATCGCAGGCATTTTGCTTGCCGGTTTCTTTTATAAACTTGAATCGACTCGGGAAGATCCGTTTATTGATGTAAAATCTCTTCGCAAGAATGTAAATGTCACGCTGATCTATGCGCAATTTATTTTGGTAAACACGATTTTTTATTCGGTGTTTTTCGGCGTCCCTTCCTATTTGCAGAATGTGCATCATTTTGACGCCAAAAACAGCGGTTTGATGATGCTTTCCATTGCCGGTTTTGGTGTCATTATCACGCCGCTGGTCGGACGCTGGATTGACCGCAGCGGCGCGAAACCGGCGCTAACGGTTGGCGCTGCTGTTTTAACGATTGGTGTTTTACTCATGCTGTCGGTTCATGATCAGACATCTGCCGTCTGGATGTTCCTTATCTTTTCCGTGCTGGGCATCAGCAACGGATTTAACAATTTATCGATGCAAAGCGCTCTGTACGCACATGTAGAACCATCCGAAACGGGAACTGCTTCCGGTTTGTTCATGACATCCCGTTATATCGGAACAATTTTGTCATCCAGCTTGCTGGGTGTTTTATTCGGGAAACAGATTACGACCGCTCATTTTCATGAAATTGCGGTCGTTTGTGCCGTAATTGCGGCAATCGTACTGATGCTGACCATTCGTATGCCAAATGCGGTCGCCAGACAAAAAGCAGGAAGCCGTTAATCGGCCCCCAGTCGCTTTTTATGACGCTATCCAATTCCACTTTATACTTTGAGCCTTTCCACGGTCTGTTTCAAATCGTTTGTCATGGCGGATATTTCCTCCGAACTTGCCGCAATCTCTTCCACTTCCGCGGAAAGGCGTTCAATTGACTGGGTCACTTCCTGTGAGCCGGCCATCGAATGATCGATGATGGTGGCAACCGATTGAATCAATGATACGATCTTTTCAGAAGTGGAAACCTCTTCGTTGGTCACATTTGTGATCTCCTCTATATTTTTGACGGTACCGTTGACCGCCCCCAAAATATTTTGCAGCGCCTCGCCCGCCGTTTTAGCGGCTGTCACGCCTTGTTCCACTTCTAACCGGCTTTGTTCAGTTGCCGAAACGGCCATTTCAATGCTCTCGGAAATTTTCCGAACCAGATCAGCCACCTCGGATGCTCCTCGGTTCGATTGTTCCGCCAGCTTACGGACCTCTTCCGCTACGACGGCAAATCCCCTGCCCGCTTCGCCTGCTCTAGCGGCTTCAATTCCGGCGTTCAACGCCAGCAGGTTGGTCTGATTGGCGATGTCGGTGATGGTGTTGGTCATCAAACCGATTTTCTTTGAATATTCGTCGAGAACTTCCATCAGATGTCCCGTTTCTGCTGTCTTACTTCTGATCGTTTCCATACGTTCGATCGTTTCGGCCGTCGTTTTCTTCCCTTGCGATGCAGCCTGCAATGTGATCTTTGAACTTTCTGCCGCTTCATTCGCCTTCGAATGGGCTACTTGTATGAGAGACGACAGTTCCATTAAGACTTTCGACGCTTCTGCAACAGAATGGCTGCCTTGTGCCGCCTCAGACGATACTTCTGCCGAACTTGCGGAGATCTCCGAAAAAGTCAGCGAAATCTGTTCCACCGACTTGGCCATCGATTCAGTCGACTCTGCCACCTGCTGGGCAGCCGCATAGACCTGGTTGTTTATATTTTTCAAAAGATCGCGCAGGCTGTCGACCATCGTATTGACAGCTACAGACAGACGTCCGATCTCGTCTTTGGCTGAATTTTTCACGACTTCCACCTGCAAATTTCCTTCCGCCACTTGCTCCGCTACCTTTGTCAGTTGGGTAAGCGGCTTGATTCGAATACTTAGGTAAATCCATAAAAGAGCAGACACGACAACAACCTCAACCACGACGAATAAAATCACTTGATTCTTAAAACTGTTGGCCATTGCTTCGTAGGGGGAATTTGGAACTCCCACATACCAGATGCCGATAATCTGACCGCTTTGATTTTTGATCGGTTCATATGCTGTCTGGTTGATCGTGCCCACCACGTCGGCTGTTCCGATATAAACTTTCCCTTCTTTCAAAACCGCCTGTGCGACAGCATCCGATACTTTTGTACCGACAGCCCGGCTGCCATCCGGCTTTTTCACGTTTGTGGCAACCCGCGTGTCTCCCATGAAAATGGTAACCGTATCGCCCGTAAGTCCGCCGATTTCATCAACAACCGAAAAGTTACCGTTGATCAGAACATCACCTTTATAAAGCTGATTGTTTTGTACGGACCAATCGCCCGGAAATTTTTCTTCCAATACGGTTCTTCCCAATGCCAAATCGGATTTTAACTTTGATTGTGCACCTGCCAGCACATTGTCGTTTGCCTGATTGACAAGATACATACCTAACAACCCGGTTCCGATGACAATAATAAGCAGCAAATACACAAGAAGTTTAAACTTGAAGCCTAATCTCATGCTGAATCTCCCTTTCACTTGATCGTTTTAAAATAAATTTCTGCCGATCCTGCTCTGGCAACGGCAGCACGTCAAATACTCGCAATCCCCACGGCTAAACTAATATACGTCATGATCGGCCTGTGTTCCTGCACCCTGGACATAACCGCATTGACAACACACAACCGCATTGACGGTAGAAAATACTTTATAATTGACATATCATCTCGGATAGAAGGAGATTCCTCAAATGGAAAAAGTGGTTGTACTCGGAGCAACAGGCGGCATGGGGAGCGCACTGGTGAAGGAATTGGTTGGGCAAGGATTTGAGACGGTTGCGTTTGCCAGAACCAAATCAAAATTGGCTGCCCTGCGGAATAAATGCGGTGACAGGAAGTACCTCATGAGTTATTACGCTGGGGATGTGTTTAACCTTGAGGATCTTGTGAATGCTACACGCGGCGCAGACCTAATTATTCACAGCGTGAACATTCCCTATCCAGAGTGGGAAGCAAAACTTTTAACGCTGGCGAATCATGTAGTGCAAGCGGCTAAAATGAACCGGTCGAAGCTGGTTGTAGTCGACAACGTATATCCCTACGGCCGACCGCAAATGGATCGAGTAACAGAGAATCACCCAAAGGAACCTCACACGAAGAAAGGCAAACTGCGGCTTGAGATGGAACGGCTGATCTTTGCCGCCCATCAGACGGGCCTTCCTGCACTGATTGCCAGACTGCCTGATTTTTACGGGCCGGAAGCGCGAAACACCCTGCTTGATGTGACATTTCAGGCAATTGTCAAAGGAAAATCGGGTATTTTTATCGGCAGTCAGGACCTTCCCCGCGAGTTTATCTATACACCCGATGGCGCCAAAGCGGTGGCGGAACTTTCCAAGCACGCGGATGCATACGGTCAAAATTGGAACATACCAGGCCCCGGCACCATCACAGGCAGAGAAATTATTCAGATTGCCAAAGACGCGGCAGGTACGAACAAACCCGTGCGTTCGATCGGCAAAAACATGATGGCTTTCGTCGGGCTGTTCAACCCTATAGTGCGGGAAGCGGTGGAAATGATGTATTTAAACGAGCAGCCTCTCGTCCTCAGCGGGGAAAAATATGAACGGCAGATTGGACCGGTTCCGAAAACTCCTTATGCAGAAGGAATTCGGATGACGATACGGAGCCTGCAAGAAGCGAACCGATAAACCTACGGGAGAACCGCAATGAAAATAACGATCGAACACAAAATCCCAACCCGCGTTCTGACACCTGCCAGCGGCTATCTGACGGAATACAGCCACACGTTGAATCCGTATGTCGGCTGTACTTTCGCCTGTTCCTACTGCTATGTGCGGCGTATGCCAGTGGCCCTGTTTCGCGGCAGCCCGTGGGGATCGTGGGTGGATGTAAAGCAGAACGCGGCCGATCATTTGCGGACTGAATTAAAACGTGCAAATCAAAAAGGGCCGGTCACGATTTTCCTCTCCTCCAGCACCGACCCCTACCAGCCTGTTGAATATCGTGAGAAAATTACCCGATCCTTCTTGGAAGTTTTGGCGGAAAATCCGCCTGCGTTTCTATTCGTCCAAACCCGCAGTCCGTTGGTTGTGCGCGATATCGATCTGTTCTGCCAGCTGAAAAACCGCATTCGGATCAGCCTGACAATTGAAACGGACCGGGACGACGTACGCCGCGCGTTTGCGCCGTTGTCTCCCTCCATACCAGCCCGGCTGTCTGCCCTGAAAAGGCTGACCGCAGCCGGAGTGCCGACCCAGGCGGCGGTTTCGCCACTTTTGCCTTGTACACCTGCGTTTCCCAAAACATTGTCTGCCGTTACATCCCGCGTCTGCATCGATGATTTTTTCAGAGGAGACGGCAGTGGCGGCAAACGGACGGAGCAGCTTGGCATCCGGCAGATTTTTCATCAAAACGGTTGGGATGAATGGTATGACAAAGAAGCGTACACTCGCCTCATAGCCGATTTTCAACGCGATTTCAAAGGGCAAATTTATCTCAGCCAGACCGGATTTTTGCCTGAAAGTGTTTAACGGGTCTGTTGATGATAATCGGGAACCATTTTAACAGCGGAAAGCTGATCACAAAGCCATAAGCGCTGATCGCAATGCCAGATAGAGTCAACAGAGCCGGGAACAACAGGTCAACCGGATTCCGGTGCGCCTGCTTCCTGTTTTTAAAGCGGAGTACGCGCAGCCCGTACCAGGCGGTGGCTGAACTGAGAATCGCAATAAAGATCAGAAACCAGGAAAACGCCACCCGGTTTGCGTCACTTGTGACATCGAAAAAGATGCGATAAACGGCCAAATACAAGGCAGATAAGGAAACTGCGGACATCGCGGCCACATATATCCAGCCAATTCGATTGTGGAGCTTGCCTCCTTTTTTGGTCACGATCGGTATCCAGAAAATACAAAGTGCCAGAAATCCGGCCAGTATATGAAGCACCAGAAAAATTTTAAACAAGAGCATCCGATCTTCCCCTTTTGCAATGAAGTTGTCTCCCCCATGTACGCAGTTCCTCAAGATGTGCCCCATTTCTCCTTTATTTTTGCGAAAAGCGGCATTCCTCACCAGTGTAACGCGATCTATATTCAGGCATGACTTTTGGCATATTCCGATACGCAAAAACGCCTCCCTGCTGAGGGAAGCGTTTGTTCTACTGCAATCGTTTGCTCTACTGCAATATTTCGTATTACGACAAATCCATTCCGCCATTGACCGGCAGATATACGCCTGTCGCAAAGCTGTTCCAATCGGCTGCCAGACTTAACACGGCACCCGCAATGTCTTCCGGTTGTGCCAGACGGTGCAGCGGCGTCAAGTTCGCCATCATTTCATGCATTTCTTTCGGTTGATGTTTCGTAGCATCAGTCAAAACCAATCCCGGCGACACGACGTTTGCCGTAATATTTTTCGGTCCAAGCTCCTGTGCCAGATACTTGGTGAATGTTACGAGCGCAGCTTTGGCAGAACCATGTGCGATAAAGTTGGGGGACGGAGTGCGTGCCAAACCGCTCGCAATCGTAATGATTTTACCGCCGCCCTGTTTCTCCATGTGCGGCACGACCGCTTGGCATAACCGGAATGCGGTCGCCATCTCGCCATTCAGTTTTTCGGAAAACTCGTCCCAACTCATCTCCATAAACGGTTTATATGCAAAATTAATGTTGGCGTTGCTGACCAGCACATCCAATCTGCCGAACTGGTTGACAGTCGTTTCAACCAGACGTTTGACATCCTCTGCATTTCGAACATCGGCCTGAACGGCAATCGCCTTTTGCCCCTGCTGCTCGATTTGGGCGACCACTTTCGCCGCTTCCGATTCCGAACTGAAAAAGTTGACCGCTACATCAGCACCCGCTTTGGCCATCAAAACCGCAGTCGCCGCTCCAATTCCCCGGCTCGCGCCAGTTATCAATACTACTCTTCCTTGCAATGGTTTCATTTCGATTCCTCCCCGCCACGCATGAAGTGGAATATGTTGTAATGCAAAAACGTAAGCAAAGCACCCTAGAAGTTAAAATGATCCGGGTCAGGTCCCAGCCGTTTGTTTTGGTTCATCGCATCGATCTTTGCCATGTCTTCCGCCGACAGTGCGAAGTCGAAAATATCCGCGTTTTCCCGGATCCGATGTTCCGTCACCGATTTCGGGATTGTGACCACCCCATTTTGCAGATCCCAACGAAGTATAATTTGCGCCGGAGTTTTGTTATATTTCTTCGCCAATTCCACAAAAATCGGCTGCTGCAGCATGTCACCTCCCCGCATCAGCGGAGCCCAAGCTTCCATCTGAATCCCTTCCGATTTGCAGAACTGGAGCAGTTCTTTCTGTGTCAGCATCGGATGCAGTTCCACTTGGTTGACCATCGGTTTGATCTCGCAATCGCTGATCAGATCCTGTAAATGATGCACATGGAAATTGCACACTCCGATAGCGCGTGCCAATCCGTCTTTGCAGATTTTCTCGATCGCTCTCCAGGTTTCCTTGTATTTGCCTTTGACAGGCCAGTGAATTAAATACAAATCCAGATAGTCGAGGCCCAGTTTTTTACGGCTCGTTTCAAACGCCCGCAGTGTCGAATCATATCCCTGATCCGAGTTCCATACTTTCGTCGTGATAAAAATCTGGTCACGCGGTACACCAGATTCTTTTACTGCCTTTCCGACACCCGTTTCGTTCTGGTACATGGCAGCCGTATCGATGCTGCGGTATCCGACCTGAATGGCCGTTTTGACCGCCCGCTCCACCTCGTCGCCATCCTGCGCCTTATAAACGCCGAGCCCGAGCCAGGGCATTTTTACGCCGTTGCTCAACACGGCTGCTTCCGCAATGCTTGTAATCACAGAATCCCCTCCTACAAATTTGGAATTTGCCAATCAATCTCTGTCAGTCCGTGCTTCTTGAGGAATTGGTTTGTGCGGGAAAACGGCCGGCTGCCGAAAAAACCCCGATTGGCCGAAAAAGGGCTTGGATGAGGCGACTCAATCACCAAATGATGCGGTTCCGTGATCCATTGCCGTTTTTCCTGCGCGTTTTTGCCCCACAGCAGGAAGACTGCCGGTTGTTCCCGCCTATTTAATGTACGAATCACCTGATCGGTAAATGTCTCCCAGCCAATCCCCCGGTGCGAGTTGGGAACCCCCGCCCGAACGGTCAACACTGCATTTAACAAAAGCACACCCTGCTCCGCCCACCGGGTCAGATAGCCGTTATTTGGAATCGTGCAACCCAAATCGCTTTGCAGTTCCTTGAAGATGTTTTGCAGGGACGGGGGGATGTCTACGCCCGGTTTGACAGAAAAACTTAACCCATGTGCCTGCCCCGGTCCGTGGTAAGGATCTTGTCCGAGTATGACCACCTTGGTAGCGGAAAATGTGGTAAGATGCAGCGAATTGTAGATGTCGTGCATGTCCGGGTACACCGTCTTCGTGCGATATTCATTTTTCAAAAATTCACGCAGCCGCAGATAGTAAGGCTGCTGAAACTCCGTGTCGAGCAGAGGCGCCCAATCGTTTTTTAAAATTGTCATCCGAATCCTACACCTCTGGAATGTATGCTATCCATATTTTAGCAGTTATTGGTGGAACCCGTCCAATCCGGTGAGAGTCGTCCAATGTAAAGAAGATCCCAACGGTAATCCGCGGGGATCTTCAAACCTATGACCTGCGCCCTGTGCCTGCATGGCAAGATTTTTACTTGTTGTCATCCTTGCCTGTTTTATTGCCCTGCATAAGATCTTGCATACTTGGCAGACCGCTGATGTAGCCGACCACCCCGGAACGCTTGTTGTCAAAGTTTTGGTTGATCCGTTTTTCAATTTCCTGTTTCAGTGGATCCGGAATTTTCGTTTCAAAATCGCCCGGGTGTTGCAAATTGCTCAGGATATAAGTAAATCCGTTGACATCCCCGTTAAACTGTAATCCGGTTGCTTCCGACCCCGCCGGCAATGACAAGATGCGAGACAGTTTTTTCGTATCTACATTGTAGGCCCAAACGAAATTGTTTGTGTGTTTGCCACTGTCTTCCCCAATGAACAATGTACGCAGTTCTTCCGAGTACGACAGATTATCCGGATTTGCCACCTTGTCGACTGCCGCCGTATTTCCTTTATCATCAGCCGCCGCCATATCTTCCCCGACAACGAATCCGCTCATGTCGGTGGCCACATATTGGCTGTCGATCTTGTCCTGCTTATTGTCTTTCTGTCCGCCCGCCAGGGAAAGTGCATATGTGACGCCGGAACTGATTTTTGGCAATTGAATGTCGTCTTGCAGCCCGTCCTGCGCCGTGCTTTTCAACATGTCTTTCTCTACATAAGACATAGCCACATAGAGTTTCTTGTCTTTCGCGTTCAGCGTTACGCCTTCCATTTTGTTGAATTCGTAAGTCGCGCCAAGCATGGCACCGTATCGGCGCGGCTCCAAAAATGCGGCTGCTTTCTCCATGCCAGGTTTTACTTTCAACCATTCGACATTGCCGCTTGGGTACGTTTTGATTTTCGTAAAGCCAGGCGTATCCATCTCCGCCGTTTCAAAGATGTCGCTGAATTTTATGTTGCGGTTGATATAAGTTGCAATTTCGTTATCGGTTGCATGACCAAGCTTGATCCACTTCAGATTCGCTGATCCTCCGTTTTGATCGCTCGTCTGCTGCCATTTCGCCGCGTATAACGTACCACTCGACAAATCTTTCGGCTTATCCGCCACATACATGAACAGCATCGTGTTCGAACCGTCATCGCCGAAGTAAACCGTTTTGTTGTCCGGCATTACCTTTGCCAATTCATGTGAAAAACGTCCCATACTGTAGTGTTTCACAACGGTCGTTTTGCCGTCTTTCGTTACGGAGATTTCCGGAATAAATCCGTACATGTAAGGATTTCCTTGTTTGCTCGCGTCCTGGAAGTAGTTTTTCGTGAAATAAGCTACGTAGGTGTTGCTTGGATTCGCTTCAAAAGCGCGCGCATCCGGCTCATACTCCTCGCTGGTCAACTCTGTATTCCAGGGAGTTACAGATCCGTTGCAGGGAATCCAGAGACCATTCACACCTGAAAAATCAACTTTTTTCAACTCCACCGGGCTCAACTGTCCCGTTTTCTCATCCTGTTTCAGCGTGGTCAGACTGATCGAAGCTGGAATCATTCCATATGCGCTTTTTCCCGAATTGTCACGGGTAATATATTCATAGTTTGTCAGCAGATAAAGCGAGTTGCGATCTTTCCCGTCTTTAAACTGAATCAGACCGTTCGCGTCCGGATCGTCCGACACGAATGGAGTCGGTTGACCAGGCACACTGGTATCCATAATCGGTTTTCCGTATACGTCAACTGCCACTCCGGCCGTAACCCCGCCAACCTTGTCGGTCGACTTAAACAGGGTGTTGTAGGACAACGGGTACAGTTTGGACGAACCGTCATGAAACGTAACTTTAACGCTTGCTGTCGAATAGGCTTTTGCCATTTCTTCCGCTGTTTGCGGTGCATCCATGCCAACAAATTCAATTGATTGAACGCTGGACGGTTTGTCAGTCGCCGCAAAAACAGGCGATACGGTCGTCATCGAAATGGCCAAACCCGCAAGTGCAAGCAATCGTTTCTTACTTTTCAATTGAATCCCCCCCACAATAGTTGTAAAAATGATGAGTTGCTTTTACACATCAGATTTTAGACATTCATTGTTAACCCTTGGTATTTGTTCTGTAAAAAAACGGTTAAAATGAAAATCCGATTTGCGTAAAAGTGGAAACCGGGGTCTTCTTGACATTCCAATCATATCGTGTTATTGTTCTATTGTATTAATCAATTAATACAGTATTACAGTTTGCGTGTCACGCTTTTGGAGGTGCTTATGGAATTTAACGAGAGGGAACCCATCTATTTGCAGATTATCGATGATTTCAAACAGAAATTTGCAAACGGCACCTATCAACCCGGTCAGGAGATTCCGTCGCGCCGGGACTTGGCTGCACAGCTGCGGGTAAACCCCAACACCGTGCAGCGGGCATATCGCGAAATGGAGGAGATGAACCTGATCAAGACGCTTCGCGGGCAGGGCAGTTTCCTGACAGATGATGCATCTGTGGCCCGTACCATCCGGGAAGAAATGGTGAACCGGCTGGTCTCCGATTTTGTCCGGAAGATGTCCGCCCTGGGTCGATCTGCTGCCGACATTTTGTCTGATTTGAAACTCTATCTGGATTCGAAAGGAAGTGATCCTGTTGATCACGATTGATCAAGGAAGCAAACGATTTGGCAGCATCCAGGCGCTTGACGGATTGTCGCTGCAGGTGGAAGAAGGGAGAATTACCGGACTGTTGGGTTTAAACGGGTCAGGCAAATCGACTACCCTCAAGGTAATTGCCGGATTGCTCCATTTGGATCAGGGAGAAATCCGGATAGATGGAGAACCGCCATCGATCAGCAGCAAACAGAAGATCGCCTATTTGCCGGAAATCGATGTGTTGTATCCGTGGATGACTGTGTCGGACGCGGTGACTTATATGAAAGATTTCTACGCCGATTGGGACGATCAAAAAGCAGCCCGTCTGGTCGAATATTTCCAGCTATCGCCTGCCCGGAAAATACGCGATTTGTCAAAAGGCAGTCGGGCGAAAGTGAAACTGCTGCTGGCTCTCAGCCGCCGCGCCAAGTACCTGCTGCTTGATGAACCGCTGTCCGGAATTGACGTGCTGGCAAGAGAGGATTTGATCCAGGCACTCGTCGATGACTTTCTGGAAGAAGGGCAATCCATTCTGATTACGACACATGAAGTGAAAGAAGTGGAACCGATTCTTGACGATGTCCTGTTCATTCGGGCCGGTAAAATCGCCCTGCAAGGGAACCTGGAACAACTGAAAGCAGCGAAGAATCTGTCTCTGGTTGAAATCATGAAGGAGGTGTTTGGCGGTGTCCATCACGTTTAAACGTTTGCTGGCAACCGATTTTCGCAACGTCCGGACACAACTGGTTGTTGCGCTCACAGCACTGCTGCTCCTGCAGCTGATCGCTTTTATCTCACTCCAAACAGCGACGACTCTTCCCGGAAAAATGGGGCTTGCCCTTACGATGAGTTTATCGATGGCAATCGTTATGTTTATTCCTCCCATCCACGCGTATACGATCTGGCATAACGAATGGAAACAGAACAGCATCTATCTGCTGCTTGCCCTGCCCGTTTCGAAAAATTCGATTTTCTGGTCGAAGTTTATCGTTATTTTGAGCGAATATCTGTTGCTCGGAGCCGCTTTCCTGATCCTTATGTGCGGCCAGGTACTGTTTTCCGGCCGGTTTCCGGAGTTGCCCGTTGATGAAATAATGAAAAGATTGAGTGATCCGGTTTTCATTTCACAAATGGTGAGCCTGCCTGTTTCACTGGCCAGTTTTATTCCGTTGATTTTCATGTCGGTGCTGGCGGGTAAAGCGTTCAGGAAACACTCCACCTTTATAACAGGCATATCGATTATCGCTCTATTTATCCTGACCAACAAAATTGATAACTGGCTTTTGGCGGATAAAGCAAACGGACGCGTTTTCGTTCTCCCCATTGCCATCACAGGGCACGTAACCGACGCTCTCATCCAATCGGGCGTTAAACTGATGTTTGCCATTTTATTCTGGTTAGGCAGTGTGTATTTGCTGAAGAGAAAAATCGAACTGTAACAGGTATCTTCTGTTTTTAGTGCAAAGGCGCAACCCTGTTTCCGCAAGGTTGCGCCCCTCTGTTTATTCGCAGCTGTTTTCCCGATTACTCATCGCCGTTTGTGCAGCAGCGAATCGTATCAATCTTGTTGTTGTATTCCGTACCGCAGATCCGACAGGTGAGATCATCCGAAAACTGTTTCAGATCGCGAAAAATCACCAGTTTTCCGGTTGACTGCTCCACATCCAGCCGGTTGCCTGATCGTTTGATTGTGTATAAGGAGTCGCCAAATACGAAATTTGTTCCGTTCATTTCCTCTTCCGACAGGATCCCTTTGTTTCTCTCGATCCACTTATTCACCAGTTCCAATCCGGTAGTCATACGATTCTCACCTTTTTCAAATGGTTTATGTTTGTTTTATTGTACTATAACAGATTTCAATTTTCAATCCTGTTTTATAATGACAAGATTCGACTTTTTGTTCGGGAGGCGATTTAAAAAACTTCGCCGCCCAAGGCGATCAATTGCCTTCCCATTTGAAAGAAGTGACTACCTATCTGCACGCGGCCGTATCAAGGCTCACCCGTATGAATGCACCGGTCATCGCAGCCGTCAACGGCGAAACGACTGCTGCATACTGGTTGGCTGGAAACTTTGGCTTCGCAAATGGAAATGGAAAGCCGTTCGATCGCCGATATGACCCCGTGCATATTGGACGGCACTATCATGTGACATTTTAAGATTATAGCCGTTAAGCTTCAGGAAGACGACAGTTGCGGAAAATGCGGTTCTCTTATTTGCGTTATGATTGGATGATTTTGCGCCAGTGACTCCATCAGAGCGGCAGCATTTAAAAAGATTGTGGGATACAGACTGTTTCCATCAAAAGTAGATTGCGGTCGGGCTACCGCAGATTCTAACAACCCTAAATCTTTCACTCCGACTTGTTCTTTCGGACTAATATGTTTAATAATGGTTGCGTTTAAAAGAATAATTTCCTCAACCGTTAGATATTGTGTCATTTGTCCTTTAACGTCCTCAACACATCATTATATTCTCCATGTCTCATTTCTACATAATATGTTCTAACGTTATAACATATAAAACCAAATTCCTGTGGACTAGCAAAAAACCGGCTGCCGGTGAAAGTTCTGTTTCCACCTGCGCAGCCGGTTTCATTTTTCTGTCCTATGATTTGGGTAATTCAAACGAACTTTTCAGCGATACGATTTGATTGAATACGATCCGTTCGGGCGTCGTATATTTAGGATCCACGCTAAAATAACCATGCCGGAAAAATTGAAATTTATCCAGCGGTTTGGCGTCTTTCATGTTGGGTTCGACAAACCCTTGCAAAATCTCAAGAGAATTCGGGTTAAGCGAATCGAGCAGCGATTTTTCTTCGTCTTTGTCCTCTAGCAGCAGCGAATCGTACAGCCTGAACTCGACAGGCAGCGCCTGTTTCGCATCCACCCAGTGGATCGTGCCTTTTACTTTGCGGCCGGTGAAGCCGGAACCGCTCTTTGTCTCCGGATCATACGTACAGTGCAGTTCCTTCACGCGGCCTTGTTCATCCTTAATCACATCGTTGCATGTTATAAAATACGCGTGTTTGAGACGCACTTCATTGCCGGGGAACAACCGGAAATATTTGCTCGGAGGATTTTCCATAAAATCGTCCTGCTCAATATAAATTTCCCGTGAGAACGGAATCTGACGGATTCCCATTTCGAGGTTCTCCGGATTGACTTCTGCATCCAGCATTTCCACCTGATCTTCCGGGTAGTTGGTGATGACCACCTTCAAGGGACGCAGCACCGCCATCGTTCGAGGCGCTTTCAGCTTCAAATCTTCCCGCACAAAATGCTCGAGCATGCGGGCGTCCACCGTGCCGCTCGTTTTCGAAACGCCGACTTCTCTCACAAAGTTGCGGATCGATTCGGGTGTATACCCCCTCCGGCGCAGTCCGGAAATGGTCGGCATACGCGGATCATCCCAACCGTCAACCACTTTTTCATCCACTAACTGTTTCAAAAACCGTTTGCTCATTACCGTGTTCGTCAGGTTCAAGCGGCCAAACTCGTACTGGCGGGAAACATGCTCCATTTCACATTCCCGGATCACCCAGTCGTACAGCGGACGATGATCCTCAAACTCCAATGTGCAAAGCGAATGGGTGACCCCTTCAATTGCATCTTCCAGCGGGTGGGCATAGTCGTACATCGGATAGATGCACCATGCATTCCCCGTATTGTGGTGCGTCGCGTGAGAGATTCGATACAGCACCGGATCACGCAGATTGATATTCGGGGAAGCCATGTCAATTTTGGCTCGCAGGACTTTTGCCCCGTCCGCAAATTCCCCTTTTCGCATCCGCTCGAACAAATCCAGATTTTCTTCCACTGAGCGATTTCGGTAAGGACTCTCTTTGCCCGGCTCCGTCAATGTACCGCGCATCTCCCGAATTTCTTCGGCGGAGAGGTCGTCGACGTACGCTTTGCCTTTACGAATCAACAATACTGCCCGACGATACATCTCATCGAAATACTCGGACGCAAAAAACAGCCCGTCCCATTCGAATCCCAACCATTTGACGTCTTCTTTGATCGCCTCGACATATTCTGCGTCTTCTTTAACCGGGTTTGTATCGTCAAAACGAAGGTTCGTTTTCCCCTTAAATTCATCGGCCAGTTCAAAATTGAGGCAGATCGATTTGGCATGTCCAATATGAAGATACCCATTCGGTTCCGGGGGAAACCGGGTGACAATCTGACTTACGGTTCCCGCCTTCAAGTCTTCCATTATAATATTGCGTATAAAATTTGACGACTTGTTTTCCATGCGCGCAACCTTTCTTCCTATAGAAGTAGAACGATTTCCTTCCTTTGTCTTATCATACTGACTCCGCCAAGAAAGTTCAACTTGAACCGAATCAGAATGGATAAATGTCTATCTTCCTGCAAAATAGACCTTTGACTACGGCAAATGCGGATGGGTACTCATACAACTATAGTGTATACGCACAGAAGGAGGAGATTCTGTTGAAAAAAGATTCGACTCGTCAAATAGCCGGTTATCCAGGTGTCCCTGGTCAGGTTCAGCCATGGGCAGTTCCCGGCGCGCCCGTTCAACCGTGGGCAACTCCCGGCGTTACCCCTGCTGTTCCAACAGCCCCTGTTGCTGCGGGAGTTCCTGCTGTTCCGCCAGTGGGAATGGCCCCAGCCGCTGCTCTGCCTGGTTTTCCAATGGGTATGCCGGTCACGGTTGCCCCCGTCCGCCGCATCGTACACCCGACCCGCATTATCGAAAGGCATACAACCACCCGCTTCCCGGTCATCAACGTATATCCGACCCATACGAAAAACGTGCATCATAATATTTATGAATATTACTGCGAATATCCGCACACAGCGAGCAACGAGTGCTGCGAACATTGCATTGACCACTGCTGTCCACCGCCAAGCAATCCCTGCTAAATCCGTATTCCTATACAAATTGTGCAAAGGACAGTCGATTCAATCGGCTGTCTTTTTTGTGCTTACATTTTATAAAACTAAAAATCTTGTAGAATGGCGCACTTTTTCAAAAATTGCTGTACGGAAAGCGTAACTTCCTAAAATGTCGATTTTTAGATTACGGGTGAAAAACCTAGGTATATACGACTGCCCAATGGGGTTTACAGATGTACAGCGGGGCCAACATCTTAATGCATGACGATCATAACCCGGACCCCAGGCAAAGCGGGGTATCCAGAAGATGATTACCCCGCTTGCTGTTTTCTTCTTTTCCGCACAAGCACATAAGAGAAACTGACAATGCAATAAAAAAGTAACGCAAAGTAAAATCCCATTCGCTGATCTCGAATTTCCAAAGAGTACACAGTGAGTACCACAATCAGCACCATTACCAGCCATGACGTGTAAGGCGCCCCCCAGGCGAGAACCGATTTTGGCAGAGAGGGTTCTTTCTCCTTGATCCATTTCACGAGCGTCAGGAGGTTGACGGTCCAGTTAAAAAACGTGATAAATCCGCATACACTCGCCAAATACGAATACACTCGGGAGGGCAGCAAATAGGACAGCACGATCGTCAGCGCCACGCCAGTCGCTGAAACAAGCAGCGCCCGAATAGGGACGCCGCGCCTGTCTAATTGGGTCAAAAAAGAAGGTGCATACCCGGATGACCCCAGACTTTGCAGCATCACCGTTACTGAAAATACGGAACTTGCCATCACCGAAAACGCGCTGATTAAGATTACTACGTTTAAAATCGGCCCAGCAAACGGAATTTGAATGGCTGAAAGCGCCGCCACAAACGGGCTGACGTCCGCGTTGTAACTTTGCCATGGTTTCAGCAGAAATAACCCGATCGTCGCTAGCAGATACAACCCTAAAATGATCGTTACCACGGCCACAGCCGCTTGATTTATCGTTTTCTCAGGACGCTCCACTTCCGAACTGGCCATAGCGACCGCACCAATGCCGCTGTAAGAAAAAATCACCCACAGCATCGACTGAAAGACTCCGTTCCAGCCATGCGGAAGAAATCCTCCGTATGCGGTGATTCCCCGCCATCCGACCATCCCTGGCGCGGGCAAAAGTCCCGTAACCGCCAGGACCACCGCTATTATAAATCCAACCAAAGCGGAAATCTTAATGATCGACATCAGACTCTCGATCCGTCCGAAATTCTTCACGCCAAACGCGTTTAACAGAAAAATAATCGCTGCATAGGCGGCCGACAATATCCAAAGCGGAATATGAGGCCACCATACCCGCGAAAATATACCCATAGCCACCGCTTCACTGCCGATTCCAAGAATGCCACTCATCCAAAACAGCCATCCGAGTACATACCCAATGTAGGGACCCATTGTCTGCTCCGCGTACACGCGGAAAGAACCCTGAACCGGATGTGCCGCGCTGATCGACACCATCGCCCCGAGTACTTGTGACATGATAAACGCCCCTAAAATGTAGGCCAATAAAACTCCCGGGCCAGCGACTGAAATAGACAATCCGGAACCGAGAAAGTACCCGGCCCCCACGATTCCTCCCACCCCGATCATCGCCAGTGTACTCGCCTTTAAATTACCTTTTGGTTTTTGTCCTGCGCCCTGGTCCGCTACCTGCCCAATCTGAATCCGGGGAACTTTGGCCGAACAGCCAAGCGCTCCCCGTTTAGCTGATTTTTGATCAAACATCGGCATCGTTATCGGTCGACTGGTGATATGGAGCCAGCCGATTCGGCATCCGTATCCAGTGCAAACGGTGACACTGTGGCGCTCACGTTATCTCTTTCAAACTCCTCTTTGTTGCCGTTATCTCCATGCTTTTTCTGCTGCTTTTGTTTGTTTATTCGGTTCTGTTGGTCCTTCATACAAGAAACCTCCCTCAAGCACAATTTCAATCTGTTGTTACTTTTTGCAAAAAAGGAGGTTTCCATGTATTTTTTTTACATTATGTTGGTCTGTTTTCGTTCTGAACAATCGGTAACCTGATGACAAACCGGGCTCCCCCATCGTCCCGGATGATTGCAGAACGAGACTTTCCAACCGTTTTTCCGCATCCTGCAAAATCTTCAGAGGTCTTGTTACCGACCGCATCATTCCATATGCGATAAACAGCATGATTACTGCTGTAATCACAAATCCCTGCAGCAAAACCACCAGCAGATAACCCGTCGCATCGCGCAAATTTTGCAGCCCCGTAAAAAGGACAAGCGCATCGGGTGCCTGCACACCCCCTCCAAAATTAACGGGTATGACAACATAAACAACGTCCCTGCCAGCCAACTCCTGTTTTCCCTCTACCTGTTTTTCATCCAGATTGACAAACAAATCACCTGTTCGTATAGTCCGCTACATTTCCTGCCGACCGGTTCCGTTTCCCGCATCGCCAGCCATTACATCAATTCTGCGAAACAGCGTTTTCACCTGTGCCACCAATTCCCGAGGCGAAAACGGCTTTGACAGATAGTCATCGGAACCGAGTTCAAGACCCACGATTTTGTCTACTTCATTGTCTTTGGCTGACACCATGATGATGGGAACCATACTTTTAGCCTGTATCGTCCGACACATCTCATATCCATCCATTCCGGGCATCATGATATCCAATATAACGAGATCAGGAGGAAGGTCGGACCAGACTTCCCATACGGATTCAGCACGTTCAAATGTATGTACCTCATATCCTTCCGCCTGCAAATACGCCTGCATAATTTCACGCACGTTCGAATCGTCGTCAACAATAAAAATTAAACGTTTGTCGTGTTCCATTCGGCTCTCCTCACTCCGCATTGCTAAATCCCTGGACCTGTGAACTTCTTATCTGGCATTCGCCAATTTCATGTAAATCCCTTGTAAAGTCCCAAACGGCACTCCCAGAACCTCTCTATCTATGATCTATTAAAGTTACCAAACAAATGTGGAATAAATGTGGATGGGTTGACTATAACGAATGGGGGTTAACCTCTCGGAGGTAAAGAAAATTTATAAATTCCAATCGACTAAATAAGAGGCCTTCTCCGGGCCTCTTCGTTCGTTTTGGTGGAAGAGCGTCTTGCATGGACGGTATAAAATGTCGTTAATCTTTCTTAAACGTTGAGCGCCGTCTCCGCATTGGTCAAATCCAATTGAATTTGTTCATTTGGATTGTAGGGATGGTACCAGCCCCTGCTCATCATGAATTGGGTGATCTCCTCATGCAACTCAATGGCTTCTTTTAACTGATTGCGCAGAACCGATCTGACTTCGGGGGTTGCGGCTTCCGTTACTGCCGCAGCGCAATTTCTTACCCCGGTTTTTGCCGCGATCAATAAATCGGTCGCAATCACTTGATCGGTCAGGGTGTTCATTCCGATCAAGTTTTCAATAATGGTATTCATCCGTTTTTCACCTCCATCCAATTATTGTATTTGAGCGGCTCTTGATAAAAGATCTTGCAGGTCGCTAATGGCTCTGGTGGATTGTTCCACATCTTTCTGCATGATGGCTTTCAGTTCTTCATCGGTAACTAACGCTTGCATCGTTTTCGATTTGGTCATGCAGACGGTTTTAAAATTGAGAATTTCGTGCATTTCCAGCGTTTCATGTAATGCCAACCCTTGCGTTGCCATGTTTTTACCACCTCCCGTTTGTATCTTCCCCGTGAGAGATAGGTTTATGCTGGACAAATGAAAAGCTGCAAAAAGAGGATACAACCGCATCAAGTAACGGTTGCATCCTCTGTCGGTCATGATTCGAATGGAATTACTGCAACAGACTGCCCACTTGTTGTTCGTCCTGCAGCACTTCCCCTTTCAACGAAAGAATCTGCTGCTCGTCCTGAATCAACTTATCGAGCACGTTAGAAAGGTCCGCTTCGTTCTTCTGTTTTCGATCTGCAGCCGCTTCTTGTCGCAGGGATTTTTGTCTTGTTCGAGCTGTTTGATTTGACTCCAAAGAGCCTTTTTCTGCTCGCGGATCGGTTTGATTTGATCAAGCAGCGGCTTATTTGCCTGGCGCGCCTGTTTGATTTTCGCCAAATCATCCTGAATCGGAGCCAGTTGTGCTTTCACCTGATCCTGCAGCGAATGCGCTGCCCGATCCAACAATAGCGATTGTTCCCACAGTTGCAAGTACGAGTTCCACTTCATGTTCAACACCTCTTTGTGATTTGTTGTCTGCCCCACAAGTTGAATGTACCAGGTGATTGTGGAATATTTATGGAATGAGTACGGAATTTTTTTCACAATTAAAAGGATTCTGTACACGAACCTAGAATTCTGTCATAGATTCCAACAAACAGCTGGAACGTAAACGATTTTGTGAAACGGATGGGGTGATCAAATGAATGTATTGGACTTGTTTCGATTAGACGGAAAAGTCGCACTGATCACAGGTGGCGGACGCGGATTAGGGCAACAGATTGCGGAAGCATATGTGGAAGCGGGCGCCAGCGTGATACTTTGTTCACGGCGGGTGGAGAACTGCGAACAGGTAAAAGCTGAATTGGAGGCAAAAGGCGGCAAGGCGCTGGCCCTTGGATTGGATGTAACGGATCCGGATTCAATTGCGAAAGCGGTAGAAAGCGCATTGAAAGAATTTGGCCGAATCGATATTCTCGTCAACAACTCGGGCGCCACCTGGGGAGCTCCTGCGTTAGAAATGCCGTTTGACGCCTGGCAGAAAGTTATACAGACAAATCTGACCGGAACGTTTCTGATGTCACAGGCGGTAGGTCGTCACATGAAAGAAGCAGGCGGCGGTAAAATCGTCAACATCGCGTCTGTGGCCGGTCTGCGCGGAAGCGATCCGGAAGCTATGGATACGGTCGGTTATAACGCCAGCAAAGGCGGAGTTATAATTCTAACCAAAGATTTAGCAGTCAAATGGGCTCGTTACAACATTTATGTAAACGCCATCGCACCCGGCATGTTCCCGACCAAAATGACGAAAGCTACATTGGAAAAGGGAATGGACCGTGTGATCGAAAGAACACCGTTAAGGAAAGTCGGCGGTGATCGCGATCTGCAGGGGGCGGCACTTTATTTCGCTTCTGCTGCATCCGATTTTACGACCGGTCAAGTATTGGCTGTGGATGGAGGGTCAACAGCCAGATAACATTTTTCTAAAACGGCTTCTCTTAAAAGCGGGCAGGTGTCTCCCGAATCCCGAACGGGGGGCAGTCGCCTTTTTTCTTTTTTGGCAGTTCCAATTGACAAGATGTATTGGGGTAAAATGACAAGGAAGGAAGCACACACATGAGAGTTCTTGCACATCATTCCAGTGCATCCGACCGGCTTTATCCCTGGCTGCTGCTGTCCGTTACCAGTTTAGGGGTGATACTGACAGCTCTTCACAACGGTACACTGAATGTAGCTCTTCCGGAGGTAGCGCAGCATTTTCATGCAACTGCCGTAACTGCCAGTTGGATTCTGCTCTCCTATATGTTGTTCAGCACGATTTTAATTCTGGTATTCGGACGTCTTGCTGACATTTATGGGCACCGCAATTTATATTTGACCGGGTTTGTCGGCTTCACCGTCGTCAGTTTCTTAATCGGATTTTCACCGAATGTTTGGGTCTTGATTGGACTACGCGCCTTGCAGGCGGCAGGTGGTGCGCTCATCATCAGCAACACGACTGCCTTGATCACAGATGCGTTTCCGGAACGTTTGTTGGGAACCGGATTGGGCATCAACGTATTGATCAGTTCGATCGGACAATTGCTCGGGCCCTCCATCGGAGGTTGGCTGGCTGCTTCCTTCGGTTGGCAGTGGGTGTTCTGGTTTAATGTGCCGGTTGGAGTGACCGGCGTCATTTGGGGGATTGTTACGCTGCGGCCTGTCCCTCAAAGATCACATACCGAAAAAGTGGACTTACGGGGAATTGCGGTGGTCTTCCTGCTGCTTGGCGGACTCATCCTTGCCTTCTCGGAAGAAGGCGTTTTGGGATGGAACAGTTGGCCTGTCATCCTGGGGTTTGTCCTGTTTTGCGTATTTACTCCCTGTTTTATTTGGGTCGAATGGCATGCGAAAGACCCCTTGATCGATTTTGGTTTGTTCCGAGACCGTGCTTATGCGATGGCAAATTTGACCGCATTTTTAAATTCTCTGGCCCGCGCCTCCGTCGTTCTGCTGATTGCATTGTTTTTTCAAAGGAGCAAATCGCGAACCTTCAACCGAACGATATTGGCCTTGTGATCAACGGCTACCATATGGCGTTTACGGTCATGTTGATCACTACGCTATTCGCATTAGCCGCTTCTTTCCTGCGCAGTCCATCTGAACGTACCGGCAGATGATGGCCGGTTTGATTTTTAAATTTGTGATAGACTGAAACTGTCATTTATGTAGTTTCGCTATATAATATATATAAGAGGAGTGATTCTGTTGCCCGATAAGAACACAGAGCCGCTTGAACAATTTTTGATCAGCTTGCAATCGGTCAACCGCTATTTGCGGTCCGGAATGCTCGACGGACAGGAATCTTTCCCCATCACTCGTGTTCAATGGCTGATCCTTCGCCATATCTGGCGCAGCCGGAAACGTACAATCGGCGAGTTGGCCTCCCACTTGAACGTCCGTTCGAGTACGATGTCCCAAATGATCGACCGTCTCGAAAAAAGCGGTCTTGTTTACCGTTCGACAGACACCGCCGATACACGCATCAAAATTATACGGTTAACCGACAAAGGAAACGAAACGATTCGTCATGTGGAATCGATGTGGCTTTCCGCTCTGGTGGAGCCATTTGAAAAACTCAGCAGGGAAGAGCGGACCCATTTGGTGCAGCTCATGCGTAAACTGTCAGACGCAATTCCGAAGCGGGGTGAAAATCAATGAGTGAAATCGCCATACGTGTAAAGAATCTATATAAAACATTCGGTGAAATTCCGGCCGTTCAGGATGTCAATTTTGAGGTGGGACGGGGTACATGTTTTGGTCTGCTGGGCCCGAACGGAGCCGGCAAATCCACCACAATAAAAATGATGACTACTTTGCTGCCCGTTCAACAAGGGGAAATCGAAATCGCTGGCTATTCCTTAACCCAAAATCCCTTTCGGATCCGTGAAATGATCGGCTACGTCCCCCAGGCGCTGTCAGTGGACGGCAATTTGACCGGTTATGAGAATCTGCTGATTTTCGCAAAATTGTACGGACTCAGCAAAAAGGAAAGGGCCGAACGGATTCCGGAAACCCTGCAAATGCTCCATTTGGACGATGTAGCGGAGCGACCTGTCAAAACGTACTCCGGTGGTATGATTCGCCGCCTTGAGATTGGGCAGGAGATTCTTCACCGCCCGCAGGTTCTGTTTCTTGATGAACCGACTGTCGGTCTCGACCCGGTCGCCCGAAAAGCAGTTTGGAATCACATTGAGCAGCTTCGGTCCGATTCCGAATGACCGTGCTTTTGACCACTCATTACATGGAAGAAGCGGAGATGCTTTGCTCCAAAATTTTCGCTCATTTTGCCGGTGATTTTGAACAGCAGCAAGGGGGATTGAGGGATGTTACACGCAGCCGTAAAACCGCTAGAAGACTCGGATAATATGAAAAATTCGTTCCTGCTTTATTGGACCCGTGTATTCACGATTGTCGAACTGGAAGCAAGGAAATTGCGGCAAGACCCGACGGAGCTGCTGATGCGGGGCGTCCAGCCGGCCCTTTGGCTGTTGATTTTTGGTCAGGCGTTTAGCCGTATCCGCGGCATTCCGACAGACGGAATCAGCTATATGGCCTTCCTGACACCGGGTATTTTGGCTCAATCAATCACGTTTATCTCGATTTTCTTTGGCATTGCGATTATATGGGAAAAAGATATGGGGCTGCTGCAGAAAGTCTTGACAACACCGATTCGAATTTCTTCTCTCGTGCTCGGCAAAATGTTTTCCGCTTCGCTCCGATCGATAAGTCAGTTGATCGTGATTATACTGCTGGCCTTGCTGCTGGGAGTACGGCTTCATTGGGGGATCGGCAACATTTTGGGGGTTTGTTTCTCAGTTATCGTGGGGGCCTCTTTCTTCTCCGGGCTCTCGATGGTTTTGGCTTCGCTCATGCGAACACGCGAACGGATGATGGGAATTGGGCAGCTGATTACGATGCCCCTGTTCTTTTCCTCCAACGCCTTGTATCCGTTGTCGATTATGCCTGCCTGGCTGAAAGTGGTGGCCATGATGAATCCGATGAGTTATCTGGTCGACAGCTTGCGGATTTTGCTGGTTGGAACCGTTTCCAGCCAACTGTTATTGGATTGGGGAGTTCTGATAGGCGCTTGCGGACTGATACTCTTTTTGAATACGCGTTTGTTCAAACGAATTACCAATTAATGAAAAAGGGGCCGTTCGGCCCCGCATACAGGATCATCTGCGTGCCGGTTCCACAAGCTGCAGCAGCTCTTTGTCCGGCCCGTTAAAAAAAGCCGTTTTTGCCCCATCAATCGCAATATTCGGCGTTTCCGTATGAAATTGAATTCCTTTCTTTCGAAAATAGGACATCGCTTCTTCCATATCATCGACCGTAAATGCCAGATGATTGACAATACCTTTTTCTCCATACGGTCCTTGCGGTACAAGGTCACGAATCAATTCAATTTCAAAGCCGGGTTGTTCCGCATGATGCAAGAACGCCATTTCCCGTGTCTTGCTTTCGCCTCTGGCCCGCAATTGGTACCCGAACAGTTCCGAATAAAAGGCAATCGAACGATCCATGTCGGTAACGATCAATGCGATATGCTCCGCCTTGCGAATTACCATACCCCAACTCCGCCTTTCCCTTACACCAGTTTGACCCGGCAGGAACCGATCACCTCATCGCCCCAAAGCAGTTCCAGCAAGTCGCCGTCCGCCACAGGTCCAACTCCCGCCGGCGTGCCGGTATAAATCAAATCTCCCACGCCAAGACCGAAATGAACCGATGCAAAATCAACAATCGTTTGCAAGTCGAACAGCATGTCACGGATATTGCCGCGCTGCACCTGTTCCCCATTTTTGCGCAATGAGAAATCAATCGTTTTGCAAACATCCTCACCAGGAAACGGCCGGAATTCGGTAATCACAGCTGAATTCGGGAATCCTTTCGCCAGCAGCCACGGATGGCCCTTTTTCTTCAACTCGCTTTGTACATCCCGCAGGGTAAAATCGATGCCCAACGCCATCCGGTCGACAAGTTCCGCCACCTTCATCCCCGGTTGGTGGGGTTTTCCAATATGAACGACAAACTCCGTTTCAAAATGCACTTCTCCCCGATCACCCGGCAACCGGATTTCCTGGCCATTTGCCTGCACCAGCGCGTGAGTCGGTTTGGAAAAGAGAAACGGACTTTTCGGCACTTCATTCCCCAATTCTTCGGCATGCAACCGATAGTTTCTTCCTACGCAATAAATATTACGAATCATATCCAATTCTATTTCCTCCCCAATCCCAGAAACTGCATCAGTTCTTCCAGTTCTTCCAATGTTCTTTGATCGACACCGGGGGCGGGCGGGCGGACATAGGCCGATTGAATCGCACCTCTCAGCTTGTAAATCTGCTTGCGAATCGCCATGCCTCCCACACCCAACTGTGCCTCAAAGCGGATCAACGGCAGATAACGATTGAAATATTCACGGGCCGCCTGCTTATCGCCCGATTGGAAAAGACGGTATACTTCCACCAAAATTTCCGGATACGCGAACCCGGTCATAATTCCAACAGCCCCGCGATCCAATTCCTCATAAAAATACATGCCGCCCAAACCGCCGAACAATCCAAACTTTCCATTCGATTCCTCAAGAATGCGGCTGATCTTAACAGTTGTCGGCGCCTCTTCCAACTTCACGTAACGGGCCGTACCGATTTCCTTCGCCACCCGGCCAAAAAACGGCGGCGGCAAAATGACACCTGTCGTCGTCGGTTCGTCCTGCACCACCAACGGAAGATCGGTTGCCTTCGCTACGTGGCGGTAATGATCGAGCACCAAATCGAGATTTTTCAGATTGGTCGGTGGTGCCAGCATAATGGCATCGGCGCCCGCTTTGGCCGCTTGCTTGGCAAAATGCACAGACTGGTGTGTCCCCGTTGCCGAACACCCTACGATAACCGGCACTCGGCCATTCACCTGCTGAATGACAGTCTCGGTGACCAATTGCCGTTCCGCTTCCGTCAATTTGTTTGCTTCTCCCATTATGCCAAGAATCGTGATGCCGTGTACAGCCGATTTTAAATAAAATTCGGTCAGACGACGCAGGCTGTCCGTATCCACCTCTCCTGACTCCGTAAACGGCGTCAACGAAATGACCGATATACCTTGTATCTCTTTCATGGGGTCCCCCTTACTGAGCCATTTGACTGTTATTCGGAAGATTATTGTTTGTTTTTTGCGACATTTTCTGCCACACCACAACAGCAATCAACAGTATTCCACCCATAATATCAGTTGTCAGACCGGGCGTGATCAGAAGAATGGCTGCCACAAACATAGCGATACGCTGAATCAGATTTGTTTTTCCGAACATCCAGTTCTGCAGCCCCACACTCAGACAGACTACACCCAATGTTGCAGTAAGAGCTGCCCAGATCATCTCTAAATAATTATGTCCTTCCAATAAAAGAATGGGATTGTACACATAAAAATACGGAATGATAAACCCGGCCAACGCCAGACGACAAGCGGTAAGCGCCACATTAAACGGTTTCGCGCGGGCAATACCGGCTGCCGTAAATGCGGCCAGCGCCACCGGTGGTGTAATTTCCGCAAGCGCCCCGTAATAAAACACGAACATATGGGCCGCAAGCGGAATCACGTTAAAGTTGTGCGACAAAATCGGGGCCGCTACTGTGGCCACAATGATATACATGGGAGTGGTGGGAACCCCCATGCCCATGACCAGACAGGTGATCATTGTCAGGAACATGGTCAGGATCAGACTGTTGCCGCCGAGACTAATAATGCTGTTGCCAACAACCAAACCTAACGAAGAAAGGGAGATCGAACCGATAACCACACCTACGATCGCACAGGCAATTCCAACGGAAATAGCACCTCGGGCCCCCATCTCCAACGCATTCAAAATTCCTTTCAAACCGATCGCCGTTCGTTTTCGAAGGAAACTGATAATCACAGCGGAGAAAATCCCCCATACCGCTGCATACAGCGGAGTCACACCGCTGACCAATAAATAGACGAGAATCACCACAGGGATGATCAGATGACCGCCATCGACAATTACCTTTTTCAAATTCGGAAGTTCGTTACGGGATAACCCTTTTAACCCGTTCTTTTTCGCTTCCAGATGGATAATCACCCAGCATGCAAAGTAATACAGAAAAGCAGGTATGATAGCTGCCATCATCACCCGGCTGTACGGGATATTCAGAAACTCTGCCATAATGAATGCGGCCGCTCCCATAATGGGAGGCATGATCTGACCGCCAGTTGAGGCAACCGCTTCTACCGCACCGGCAAAATGGGGGCGATAACCGTATTTTTTCATCAACGGAATCGTAAAAGAACCAATCGATGCGGCGTTTGCGACCGAACTTCCTGTAATCATGCCCATGAATCCAGACGCAATGACTGCCACCTTGGCAGGTCCACCAGGTGTGCCCCCTGCCAGAGAAAGCGCAAAGTCATTGATAAACTGCGTCATTTTGGTGGCATTTAAAACGGCCCCAAACAGCACAAACAGGAAGATGTAAGTGGCCGATACACCGAGTGGAATACCGAAAATCCCCTCCGGCGTAAAGTACAGATGTTCAATGATACGCTCCAAACTGAACTCCCGGTGCCCAAACGTACCCGGGATATAGTGGCCAAACAGGATATAGATCAGGAACACAAAGGCGATCGTAGTCAATCCCATTCCCAGTACGCGGCGTGCCGCTTCGAACAATACAATAATTCCAATCGCGCCGATCGCGTAGTCGGCCGTATCGAGCAGCCCGCCTCCCAGGTTGATTTGATCAATCCGAAAGAATAGATACAAGGGAGGCACCGCTCCCAGAATCATAAACAGAAAATCGAAGACTGTCGGCATTTTGCGGCCACTTGTTTTTCTTCCGGAGGGATAAAGCAGAAATACAAGAACGGTTAAGAAAAACAGGTGGATGGAGCGCTGCTTTATAGATTCCAACAAACCGAATCCAGCCGTATACAGTTGGAAAACGCTCATCGCAATCGCAATCACCGTAATGACCATAGCCATCGGTCCAGCATATTTGCGGAACCTTGATTCATGGTCCACCTCTTCCAAAAGCTTATCAATATCTACGGCATCCTGCTGCGTCTGATTATCACGTTCATTTCGTATATCTTGCATATTCGTCCTCCGTTCTTGAAAAAAAGATAGACACGAAGTCTATCTTTTTTTGTTACATTTCCTCTTTTACTTGCCGTCTACATTTAGCCCGATTTCTTTGAAGTATTTTTTCGAACCTTCATGCAAAGGCACATTCATCCCGGTGAGAGCGTTATCTTTCGTCAAGTCCTTCAGAGCTTTGTGTGTCTCAATCAGAGTAGGCAGGTTTTCGAACATCGTCTTGGTGAGATTGTAAACAAAATCGGTTGGTAAATCCGCACGCACCACCAGCAAATTGGTCACTGCCACTGTGTTCACGTCTTCATCCTGGCCTTTATAGGTTCCTTTCGGAATCGTATAGGGGACGAAGTAAGGATTGTCTTTAACAAGTTTATCTATCATATCCTTATCAATCGAAAGCAGTTTCACAGGAATGCTTGAGGCAACGTCAAGCGTCGCGGCCAGCGGGGTTCCGCCTGTCATCGAAATCAGGTCTACCTGTCCGTTTTTCAGCGCTTCCGCCGATTCGTTAAATCCGATAAAATCGGCTTTTACATCTTGCCGCTTCACATAATCCAATCCGTAAGCTTCCAGAATTTTACGGGTATTTACCTCCGAAGAAGAGCCGTGGCTTCCCGGGATAATCCGTTTCCCTTTGATGTCTTTCAGTGAATTGATTCCGGAGTCCGCTTTTACAATAATATGGACTACATTCGGATAAAGGCTTGTCAATCCCCGGATATTATCGATTTTCTTGCCGTCAAACATCTCGGTTCCCTTAACCGCATAGTCTGCGATGCCGCTCTCTACGAAAGCAATCTCTGCCTCCTTTTTGGCAAACATTTGCAAGTTGGCCACGCCGCCAGCTGAGGTTTGAGCGACCGCCTGCACATTATTCTTGGTCGTCCAAAGTTTCGCCAGCGCATTTCCTACCGGATAGTACACGCCACCGGTCGTTGCCGTCGCAATCGTAATACGGTCAGGCGTCTTGGCAGTTGGAGCAGCCCCGTCTTTGGCTGTCGGCGTACTCGAACCGCATCCTACTACCGCTGTCAATGCCAGCGCAGCAGCCGTAACTAGCGCAAATGCTTTTTTCATGTTTTGTCCCCCTTCTCTTTGTATGCGCTTTCACAATCCGACCCATTTGCCTTTTCTTTTTTTGACCCCGATTGTTTTTGTAAGCAGGGTCAATTGATTAAATTATATAAATTGACTTTTTAGATCGTCAACATCAAATATTCAGAATTATATATTAACGGCTTGCCTTTAAGTCTTTGACCGGATTGATTAACCTTTCAAACCCGTCGATCTGACACTCCACCACATCACCGTCTCTAATGACGACGGCGCCCGGCGTCCCCGTCGAAATGATGTCTCCCGGCAAAAGCGGCATCACCTGCGAATGAAACGCCACCAGAAACCAGGGACGGAAGGTCATATTCAAAACTGTATTTTTGCGGTGAACCTGTCCGTTGATCACTGTGGCCACTTCCAGTTTTAAAACGTCCGGCACCTCATCGAGGGTCACCAAGTGTGGACCGAAACTGAAAAATGTGTCAAAACTTTTGGAGCGCGTCAGGTATCTCGGATTTTTTTGCAGTATGTCTTCCGCTGTCATATCGATAATGGTTGTGAATCCCGCTACATAATCGGGTGCTTCTTCCTCCAAAACGTTCTTGCAGGTTTTCCCGATGATAATGCCCAACTCCGCCTCAGCCGTAGTCCGGTCCGATTGAGTTGGAATCAGGATGGTGTCCTGCGGACCGATGATTGTCGTATCCGGTTTCATAAAAGACGCCGGTTCGGTGGAAGGTGCTTTTTCATGCAGATCGCTGGCATGCTCCACGTAATTGAGACCAATACCCCATATTTTTCGGGGATGTCGATATAAAGGACCGTATGAAACTTTTGACAGTTCAAGCGCTTCTGCTTGCATGGATAACAACTCGGATTCTCCGCCTTTCGTAAACCAATCGACTATGTGTCCAAGCTGGCCTGCCCCAATCAGTTGAAATAAATCGGTCGACCACCTCTTCCCCAATCGATCATTGATTTGTTGAATCGGAAACACGCCAAACGTTGTAACGACTGCAGCCTCTTCTTTCCCGCCATTTTGTATCGCAGCCAAACGCACCGTTTCTTCCCCCTTTAAATTCGTGAAATAATCAATAAGTTTATGTTCGATTCAGGCCCCAATATTCCTCCCCCTCCTCCCATTCTATACACTTGCAGATGAGGATTTTCCACACCGTCCGGACATCCGTACAAGCAGCAGCCATGATCATGGGCCGAACGCAAACTGTCACAAATCAATCCCCTGACTCGTCATGGGAGTAAAGTTGACGAAAGGCGTGATTACAATGAATCGAACAACTGGTCGGGGGCGGGTATGCGGGGCTTCATGCAATCGAATCCCTTCGTAAAGAATTCGCCGACAGCAAAGATCAGGTGCGACTGATTTTACTGGATAAACAGCCGTATCATTTTAAGAAAGTGCTATTGGTCAATGCTTTTGCCCGGGATACAGAATTCAAATTCCGTTCACCGCGTTTGATTGGGACCACGTTGAACTGATACAAGGCTCACTGACGGAGGTTCAACCGGATCAAAGCCGCATCGGATATTTAGACCCGGCTGGACAAATACAGACGTTAGAATTTGATCGTCTGATTCTTGCGCTTGGCAGTATAGTACGAGAACCCGAAACGAGCTGTGCCGGTTTCGTTCTGAAAGATGCGGCAGGAATTGAGTCGCTGCGAGACGAAATTCAAAAACAGACTGGCCCATTTCAAGCAGCTTAGACAACAACCAGACATTTCCCGCCTCCATTTGTATATGGGCACTCGGAACAGAACCGGTGCCTGGATTATCTAAAATCGGCGAAAAAGAAACGAGAGCTGTATGTAGGTCCTTGGCTGCCGGAACCGATTTTATCAGATTCTCTCTCGGAAGATCCGCAGCAAACCCTGCTCGGGGACGAAACGGTCTCCTTTGCCTTTTGACCTTGCTGCAGCAATTGAATCCTGTAGAACGAGCCGTACTTCTTTTGCGAGAAGTGTTTGCCTTCGAATATGCGGAGATTGGGGAGATGATTGGCAAAGGGGAGACCAATTGCCGAAAAATTCACAGCCGTGCCAAATCGAAACTGCACCCTGACGAACAGATACCGCTCCATGAACCGGAACAATCGGAAAAATACGTTCAATCGTTTCTAAAAGCAGCCCACACTGGGCAATTTCACGAGTTTGTCAATCTGCTTGCAGAAGATGCAGTATTGTACTCAGACGGCGGCGGCAAGGTGCGTTCGGCTGTACGCCCGATCCATAGCCGCAACCATATTGCACAATTTATTACTGGACTTTACCAAAAAACGGCTGCTTTATCCGCATCCGTTCAAATCGATCGCATTCCCATAAATGGCGAATCGGGTGCCGTGATTACTGTTGACGGGCAACCTTTCACAATTGTTGCTTTTCAGATTCAGGAAAGCCGCATCCAATCCTTGTATCTCATGCGAAACCCTGGAAAAACTGCAGCGTACGGTATCCCGCTTTAACAGGGGATAGCCAATCAAAAAAACTGCCCAGCACAGGGCAGCTTTTTTGTTCATCGTTACCTTACAGTTTTACTACGTTTTCTGCTTGCGGTCCGCGGTTTCCTTGCACAACGTTGAATTGAACGCGCTGTCCTTCATCCAACGATTTGAATCCTTCGCCCGTGATAGCCGAGAAGTGAACAAATACGTCACTGCCGCCTTCCACTTCGATAAATCCGAATCCTTTTTCCGCGTTAAACCATTTTACTGTTCCTGTTTGCATCTTGTAAAACCTCCAACAAAATTTTTAATATGTTTCTTTTGACGGGTCAAAAAAATTCACATATTAGAAAGAGCATCAACCAGACTGAAGTGATAACCCTTTCTAATATGTGAATTATGAACTCCATCTATTTGGCTGATTTTCATTATATCGTTTATACAGGTGAAATGCAAGCCGTTTTCGGATATAACATAAAAAGACCGTCGGCGAGTTTCATCGTACCGTCGGTCTTAGGACAAAATCATTCAAATCGCAACGCATCTATCGGTTTTAATTGGGCTGCTTTGCGAGCCGGATACACTCCAAAAATGACCCCAACAAGCATGGAAGAGAAAAATGCGTACAGGATCCGCGTCAAACTGACCGTAGTAGTCATACCCGTTATTTTGCTAACTAGGGTTGCCGCGCCAACGCCCATCAGAATTCCAATAACCCCCCCCCAATAAGCTAAGAGTTATGGATTCGATCAAAAACTGCTGAAGAATATCCCCTCGTGTAGCTTCTATTGCTTTCCGTATACCAATTTCACGCGTACGCTCGGTAACGGAAACAAGCATGATATTCATAATTCCAATGCCTCCGACGACGAGAGAAATGGCAGCGATTTCGGATAACAGGTTCGTCATCACATTCGTTACGCCTTGTGCGGTACTAAGAATTTGCGATTGCGAACTAATCTGGAAATCGTCCTGATCTCTTGGAGACAGATGGTGCTGCACGCGAAGGGTTTGTTGAATGTCAAATTGCGCCTGATCCATGAGATCAGATGTTTTGGCTGATACATAAATGGTTCTTACTTTCGTCTGGTCAAACAGCCGATTCATCGCCGTGGTAATAGGAATCATAATTCTGTCGTCATTATTCGTAGCCCCATTACTGCCTTGGCTTTGCAATATGCCTATAACCGTAAACGGAATTTGGTTAATCTGCATGGTTTGACCGATCGGATTTGCGTCCGTACCGAATAAATTGTTGATCACTGCTGTGCCTACCACAGCAACATTTGCCTGCCCCTGAACTTCAAACCGGTTAAAAAACCTTCCCCATTGTACGCCCACATTGCGGACCTGCAGATAATCTTCCGTTGCTCCCTCAATTAGGGTCGTATAGCCTTGATTCTTCCACGCTTGTATGCTTCGCAGAGATATGCGAAGGCTTTCCAAAAAACTCATGAAATCACTTCCTCTTCCAGTTTCGCCATTCTTCTTTGCGAAACTACCTCATTTGAAATGACTTCCCCATCCCGAAAACGTACAATCCGTTTGGCATATTCCGCAATATCCGGTTCGTGCGTGACCAAAATGACCGTTTTCCCCGCATCGTTTAATTGCTGAAAGATGCTCATAATCTCTATGCTTGTTTTTGTATCCAACGCGCCTGTCGGCTCATCCGCCAGCAGAATGACCGGATTGTTTACTAAAGCCCGGGCGATCGATACACGTTGTTGCTGTCCGCCCGACAACTCATTCGGTTTATTGTTCAAATGCTCACCCAGCCCGACACCTTCCAGAGCCCGGACGGCTTTCTTCCTTCGCTCTTTGGCGGATATTCCGGCATACAGCAAAGGAAGTTCCACATTTTCCACTGCACTCGTGCGGGGCAGCAAATTGACATTTTGAAAGACAAAACCGATTTTCCGGTTGCGAATGATAGCCCGTTCATCACCATGCGCCATGGATATCGGGTACCCATCCAAATAAAACTCTCCAGAAGAAGGTTTATCCAAACCCCCGATCATATTCATCATGGTTGACTTGCCCGATCCGGAGGACCCCATAATCGCTACAAAATCGCCTTCTTCAATATTCAAATTCACTCCCCTGAGCGCGTGAATTTCCTGGTCGCCAATCTGGTACGTTTTTCTCATGTTCTCAATTCGAACCATCTTTGCCATTCTAATCTTTCAAAGCAGCAGCCGGCACATAAAGAACATTTTTATGGGTGCCGACATCTATCGTCACATTGACGGTCATGCCAGATTTCAATAAGCCCTCTTTGTTATCAACAGTAAGAAGGACTTTATAGGTTGTTACGCTCGATGTGGTGGTTCCTTCGGGATACACCAACTTTACGGTTCCGTTAAATGTTTTATCGGAATATGCGTTGGTAGTAAATGTGGCATTCATGCCCGGTTGAATTTTTCCAATATCACTCTGGCTGATTTGCGCCATAACCTCCAAATTTCCGGAATCCGAATCGTCCATCACCATAAATGGATTATTTGATGGGATTTCCCCTACATCCCCGTTCACTTGGGTAATGACTCCATCCATTGGCGCTTTCAGCGATAATTTGTCTAAAGCGATTTGCTGCTGTTGCAATTGGGTTTGCGCTTGTGCGACGGCAGCTTGCGCGGCTTGAACGGTGGCGGACTTCGGTGGCGCCTTGGTCTGATTCAATTGGGCCACCGCCGAATCGTAAGACGCTTGCGCTTGATCCAGACTGTTCTTGGCTTGATCAAGATCAGATTTTGAAACAGCTCCCGAGGCGTAGAGGTTTTTCTGAATGTTATACGTATTCTTGGCTGCATCCAGTTCTACTTTGGCTTTGTCCACATTCGCTTGTTGAACGGCGATTTCGTCCGGCGTCGAGCCTTGTGTGGCCTCATCCAGATGAGCTTGCTCGGCGGCAAGGTTTGCTTCCGCATTCTTAACCTGTGTTTTGGCAGTCGAATCATCTAATGTTGCCAGCACTTGACCGGCCTTTACATGATCACCCACCTTTACGTTTATAGCGGTTATTTCCCCGCCTGATCCTGAAAAATTCAGGGATACCTGTTTAGCGGCCTGAACGGTCCCGGAAGCAGTCACCGTTTCTGTGACATCTCCCCTCTTGACAGTCACCAACTGCATGGCGGAAGAGACAGTTGGTTTGGAATTGATTTTTTGATAGGCATATATCCCTGTTCCACTGCATATGTGATTCTCCCTACATTTTTCATATGGATTCTAGTCTAAAATTACCGGTGTATCGATTCTATTGAAATGCTCTCTGCATAAAAAAGACCCTGAACCACCATAATTTAGGGTGATTAACAATAGAAAGGAGATGTATGTATGCCCACTTTATTAGATTCATTTCAGTTGAAAGATTTACAACTGAAAAATCGTATTGTCATGTCCCCCATGTGCCAGTATTCCGTTAAGGCGAAAGACGGCAAGCCAAACGACTGGCATTTCAGCCATTATACGAGCCGCGCAATTGGCGGAGCGGGCCTGATTATCATGGAGATGACAGATGTAGAACCTGATGGCAGAATTACCGATTATGATCTGGGGATTTGGTCGGATGAGCATATACCCGCTTTTGCACGGATCATTAAGGCCTGCCAAAGTTACGGTGCAAAAGTCGCCATCCAAATTGCCCATGCGGGCCGAAAAGCGGAAGACGCGGATCAACCTGTGTCCTGTTCCCCCATTCCATTTTCGGAACAATTTAAGACTCCCCGGGAATTAACGACACAAGAAGTGCAAGACATAGTAGGCAAGTTTGAGGCCGCTTTTAAACGGGCGGTCGAGGCGGGTGTCAATGCAATTGAAATTCATGCTGCACACGGCTATTTGATACATCAGTTTCAATCCCCGTTAACCAACCGGAGAAAAGATATCTATGGCGAAGAAAAAAGCCGCTTTGGCGCAGAAGTGATTCAAGCGGCCCGCCGTGCTATGCCCGAATCGATGCCCTTGATCATGAGAATATCGGCGGTTGAGTATAACGAGGGTGGTTATGATCTGGAGTATGCCCTTACGCTCGCTAAACGTTACAAAGAAGCGGGTGTTGACATTTTCCACGTATCATCCGGTGGAGAAGGACCGATTGGTCCCAGCCATGCAGGGCCCGGTTATCAAGTTCACTTGGCGCAAGCCATCAAAGAATCCCTCAACATTCCGGTGATCGCCGTCGGGAGACTGGAAGATCCTCATTTAGCGGATCAAGTAGTCCGTGAAGGTAAAGCAGATCTTGTTGCTGTGGGCAGAGGAATGCTCCGCAATCCGTTTTGGGCCAATGATGCATCTTTAGCACTCGGCGGAAAGCCCCTGACTCCAGAACCATTACAGGCAGCCTATAGCATATAACCATAACCAAGGAGGTATTTATTATGTCCGACACAAAACGCATTCTGATGGTAGTAACCAATCACACCACAATCACCGACGATCACAAAACCGGACTTTGGCTGGAAGAGTTTGCCGTACCTTATAATGTTTTTAAAGAAAAAGGATACCGTGTAAAAGTGACCAGCATTCTGGGCGGCGAGGTGTCACTGGACCCAAACAGCATTCCGGCGGAAAAGAATGCGGAATGGGCAGCTGCAGAAGAAGAACTAAAAAACACCGCGAAATTGAGCAAGGAGGATGCAACAGGATTTGATGCAGTTTTCCTGCCGGGAGGACATGGCACCATGTTTGATTTCCCCGATAGTGAAACCTTGCAGTATGTGTTACAGCAGCATGCGGAAGATGGCAAAGTGATCGGCGCTGTTTGCCATGGACCAGCCGGTCTGGTAAATGTAACGTACAAGGACGGTACGCCGCTGGTTAAAGGCAAAACCATCACTTCCTTCACAGATAGTGAAGAACGGGAAGTGAAGTTGGATATGCATATGCCGTTTTTGCTTGAATCGAAACTTCGTGAAAAAGGTGGCAAATTCGTCTCCGGTGAGAATTGGGCAGACTTCTCGGTGCGTGACGGGAATTTGGTGACGGGGCAAAATCCGGCATCGAGCAAAAGCACCGCCCAAAAAGTTGTGGAAGCGTTGGAGAATCAAGCGTAACTTATTCAAAATAGTACAGGGGCTGTCCAAAGTCATGCGAATGACTGAGAGACAGCCCCTTGTGACTCAAGAAGAAGCGGTTAGCGGGTAATGCGACTTCTCATTTCCTGCAGACGGTTCCACTGTTTTTGCAAAAGGTTGATCCGTTCGCCGAACGGAATGGTGTCCCAATGTTCATATAAATGGCGATTAGCCAATTCATACCGTTCCAGCGTGTTCAGAAACAATTCGTTTTCATTATCTGTTTTTTCTTCGTGGTACGCCCGCTGTGCGATTTGTTCCAGCCGATTTTGCTGTTTTTCTAAGATCATGTCAATCTCGCGATCATTTAAGTAATTCCACACGTTCAGTAGCGCCTCGTTAGCCAGTTCATAACTTTCCAATGTTCGTTCCAATACTTTTTCATTGTTGTCCATCCATATTCCCCCCTTTGAAATGGGCAATTTGTGATCAGGCCATGCTGTTAGAATGTATTGCGCTTTTTCAAGTTATACCTGTATGTCACACCCATTTCCGCTGCCGAATACGAATCTTGTGATATGGGTATCATTTACTGTAGTTGATTTCAAGGAGGGCATCGTAATGAACACACAAAGAGCTAAAGAGATCGCGGCTTCACCTGTTATGGCCAATGTTACTTATAATGGGGTTCCCATCTATATCCAACAAGTGGATGAAAAAAATGAAACGGCGCGGATTTATCCCCTCGGCCAAACAGAAAATGAACAAGAAGTGCCTGTAGACAGCTTACTTGAACATTGAACTTGGCCGCCGTATGAGGAGCGTACAGCACAGGATGGCGCCAACGTCCCTGCTGACTTTCCTTGATTTGCATAGCTAATGAAAATCCGGCAGTGGTTACGATCCCGACACTTGATACGACCACGAACAGGGGTGGCAAGATGGCAAACAGTCCTGCCCCGACGAGCAATTTGGTCTCGTCAATTCGCCCTGCAAGTCTACCGGTCACTTGGCTGGCGATAATAATGCCGAGCCCGTGAATGGCGAACAGCAAGCTGAACATCTGCGGAGAAACACCGTAGATGTCCTGAAGAACAAACGGTGAACCGGATATATACGCAAACATAGCGGCAACCACAAGCCCTTGTGAGAACGCATATCCCATAAAGACACGATCCGTAACAAGATTGCGAACCGTGGCCAGTGTGTTTTTGATGCCGCCCTTAGAACGGCTTTGAATCGGCAGTGTCTCGGGCAAGCCAAAAAGGACAGCAAGCAACATGACTACGCCGATCATACTCAGTACAATGAATACCCCCTGCCAAGAGGTTAGCCGCAATAGCTGCCCGCCTGCAATCGGGGCAAGAATCGGAGCCACACCATTGACCAGCATCAAAAGTGAAAAAAATCTCGTCAATTCTGTACCTGAATAGAGGTCCGGCCGCCACCTCGCCCTTGTGTTTCAGTGGGTGATCGAGCAGAAGAAAGGTTCCACCCGCATTGCGGAATTGGCTGTATTCCTGTACATCAAAGCAAATGGGCAGACCGAGTTCCGCGTCGAGTTTCTCGATCCAAGGCTGCAACACAATCGCCCCGCCTCCAATAAACCAGAATTCGTTGGCATAGCGGACATGCTTCGACGCGTTACGGGCGTATTTTAGCGCCTTCTCTGCCAGAATGCGCATATGTCGATTCACGAGGTGGGTCATGTCAAACACACTCCAGGTTTGAAAAATGCGATATCCAAATCAATGCCGCCCGTTATTTTCGCAGCAAATTCGGAACGAAATTTTGCAAACTCGCTGATAGGCACCCCCGTCCCCAGCCGGACTTCGGCCTTAATACGTTTCACCCCGTGCCTGATGGCTTCCTCATGTTTTCTTGCGACAGCATATGCCGCCCCTGTAAGGGGTGTAACCATCGTCTCGGGTCGTTGCGCCTTTTTTGCGCTGCTTTGTCCCCAACAATCTCATGAACGACACCTTCGTCGCCAATGGCCAGATTCCCAACGTAGACATGGCGGTACTGATCGCTCTCGATCGCCGGTGATGTAATATGTACGTCCAGAAAATCAAGGGGGTCTCCCTGTTCAGTCAGAAGGATGCGTTCTCCAACAGGTTGTGCCACTACATTGGGGAAAATAAACGTGTGGTCCGGATCGTCAAAGATACCTTTGATATGACTGCTGCCGTTATCAATGGACAGAGCGACTTTAGAATTCAAAAATACGCGTTAAATCTTGATAGTGAAATTTTAAAGTTTGAAGTTTAGCTGGCGAACTTTAATTTTAAACTTTACAGTTTGACATGTGAACTTAGGGATTTGGATCGGATTTTTCGTGACTTCCATCTCACCCGCTGAGAAATTTGTCGTTACTTGTAGCACGATGATCTACAGTTTTATGTAAAAACAAAGCGACTATCCGTGACGGAGTCGCTTTTTAGGTGCTGCCTGTCCGCAGCAGCTATAAGTTTGTTTATTTCGTACTTTTCTGGAGGTGCACGAAAGCAGTAGTGATCCATTTGGACAATAACATGATAACCAGATACCCAAGGAAAAGGTTAAAATAATTCATCCCCTTGTGCATTTGAAATAAATCAAGAGCTACCATTACGGGTTTAAGTACAAATGCAAAAAAGAGGCAAAGACCTGTCAAATATAGATAATAGTTTTTATTATGGTTTAATGTCCATTGATACACCAACATAAAAACAACCGGCACTAAAGATGCATCTAAAGCGAAACTTATAGGTAAAAACGGGATTGCTCTATACGGGTAATTCCACAGCCCGTACCATACCCCAAAAGTATCGATATAATTAAACCAAACATGAACATTGAACCCAAAAAAACCTATATGAAATGCTTTCTTCCGGTCAATTAAAAAATACAAAACAATTAAAGGTAAAACGAGTATAATCACATTCACCCAAAATTGCCATGTTCCCACATGTGAAAAGTGTTTCCAATAGTCCATCCACGCATTTGTAAGATCGTTTTGAATATGGTTTAATCTGTCCAAATATTGTTGTTGTTCGGTTGTCAATTTCATTCTCCTTTGTTTTTTATATTGCCCAATTGTTTTTAAATGCTGGAATCCCTTATGGTTTACTTCATATTATTGCCAATCATATTGTTTTTACACGCTTTACTCCACACAGAACAACCTCAGTCCAGTCGATACGGAACCAAGGTTCTTAGAAAGTATTCCTTTTCACTGCCCCGTCTACCCATAACATCCGATCGACAGACACAAATGGCTGAAATCTATTGCTCCGTGGAGTATAAAAGCCCGCTCCTTTCCCCTCCAGCTCGTGTAAAAAACATTTCCTTTATTGTCCGCGTGCATCCCATCGGTGGCTGTACCTTTGCTGCCGATCACTTGAACGGCCCTGTCGCGTCAATTTCGTATCCCAGCACAGATTGGAGTACTTCCACGTTTCCTGGCTGATTCCATTCCCAACTCGGAAAACCTTCCAACAGCGGATTTCCGTTTTTTATTACAATACGGTTGGCTTCAAATTCCTGCTTCATCCTTGCGTCAGGAAAATTCCAGTTTAAATGGTTCCATGGAACACGATATGATAACGGCCGATTTTACCGGGTTTCTGTTGGGTAAAGGGCTGTTGATAAGGGGGCTTTGGGTAGGGGGACAGGTAAGGGATGCTGTAAGTAGGGATATGGTCTCCTGTTATTATTCAGGCAACACCCCATCTTTCTCTCTGGGGAGAACCGAAATGGAATACCCGCATATCTTGTATTCTATATCGAAGGATATGGAGGTGAAATTCGTGAAGCCTTCCTTAAAAATGTCTCGCAAACGATCTGCAGCACACATTCGTCAATTCGTCGTGTTCCGATTCCCCAGGATTGCTCCGGGCGAATCCGTCGTCACGGAGTCTTTCCGACTCAGAAACATCGTAAATACCGGTGAAGTGATTGTTTCCCAGCGCCCCGCATCCAGCAGTACCGCAACTCCTGTCGTCAGGTACCAGATTGTGGATGCTGCAACTGGCCGTCCGATCACTAACAGTGTGACGGTGACAGGAACCCGTACGGCTGTGCTCCCTTTCATTGTTCCTGCAGGCACCGACAGACTTCAAATCAGAAACGTAGGAGCAGGTTCGGTAACAGTACAGGGCGTTATCTTGGTTTTTTAACGAAACTGTGACTTCCCATACAAATAACTGATTATTCCGTTAATCATCACGTGTGCCCGTTGACGCACACATTTTTTTCCTGATTTATGATTTTCCCCACTCAAATTTGGCCGTAAATCTCTCCCCATAAATACCTAATTCATTACTCCTGAAAAAGTCGATATTTGAGGGAATGTGTTCTCTCGCGACTTTCCCGGAGTGTTTGTTTTCCTAAATTATTCCTTATTTCGCTTCCTTTTTGAGTATGATTGCCGCTCTGTTGAGGTTATGTGCCAAAATTCCAAACCCAACCCAGCTTTTTGAGCCAGCAAGGCCCGATACCTGCTGCGGCCCAAGGAGTGCTGACGCGGACTACCCCACGGTCGGTGAGTTCCGTTTCATTCTTTTTGCTGCCGAAACCGCGAAAGGATTTTTGAGGGACAACGTGGAATTCTCTAATTCAAAAGGAATTCTTGCCCCTCGGAACGGAATGTTATATGGACAGTAACAAGTTCCATGTTGAGGCATTGAATTCCTTTTTGTTTTGCTTCAAAAACCTAGACTTATTCAGGGGGAACTAATTATAATTTCAATCCTTTGTTTTACCATCACTTGTGATACGGTCCACCCCTCAAAATCCGAAACGCCCGGTACACCTGCTCCAACAAAATCACCCGCATCATCTGATGCGGGAATGTAAACTTTGAGAATGACAGCTTCAGATTCGCGCGGCTCAACACGGACGCATGCAGCCCGAGCGACCCGCCGATCACAAACACAAATGAACTGTTCCCCTGCCCTGCCAAGCGGTCCATCTGCGCCGCCCACTCCTCCGATGAAAACGTCTGCCCGTCGATCGCCAACGCGATCACATAATCCCGCTCTTTCAACTGCGCCAAAATCCGCCCCGCTTCCTTCTCCCTCACCGCTTCTTCCTGTGCGGCCGAAGCGCTGTCCGGTGTCGGTTCGTCCGCCACTTCGATGATGCGGACTTTTGCGTAGGCAGACAGCCGTTTTTCATATTCGGCCACGGCCTGCAGCCAATACTTTTCTTTCATTTTGCCAACTGCCACGATCGTAAGGTTCATCCTGTCACTCCATCGCGGAATTTGAGTAATGACGAACGGTTCATCCGAAATGCGGAGCTCTGAGTACTCCACGCCAGCAGGTTCCCACTTACCTACTCGACTTCTTTCGTCACAATATACTTGGTTGGCGCCCCGCAGAACTGGCACTTGGAATGCAAGTCATCCGCTACGGACAGTTCTTCGATCAATCGCAGTTCGGGCGGTTCCTCATACGTAAAAATAAATTCATCAATTGCCATATCAATATGTTCCTCGCAAGCAGTGAACATCCGTACACCTCCGTGTTGACGTATTATATCATTCCAACCGTCTGCTTTTCAAAAATGGGTTGAGCAAATCCCGAACCCGATGATACAATACGTATCAAAGGAGGTGAATCGATTGCCTGTAAACGATATGCTTACGAAACTGACCGAAACAATTCACGACTTACTGAACGCCATCCATAATTTGGAGAAAAAGATCAGCAGCTTACAACTTCAACACGAAACTTTCAATTCAGATACCCGGGCTGTCAGACATGACATCGTCGACATCAAGCTGTCGGTGGCCCATATCGAAAGAGAGCAATTGGTGACAAACGCCCGCCTGGACCGTTTGGAGCGCCGATTCCACTCACAACCAGCAGAACTTTCGCTGCGGCTCACACCAATCCAACCAGAAGATGTATATCCCGCAAAACGCGAACGCTCCCTTGATGAAACCCAGAAATCATATCCTACCATAGAAGACCGGTAGCCATTCAACGTCAGAAGGATACTCTATAAAAAGGAGGCTGTCCCAAAAGGTCGGTAAAAACGGATTTCTTGGGAGCAGCCTTTTTCTTTTCTCTTAATTCGTTGGATAAAAATGGGGTTAAGTGGATGTTATGAAGGTTTTTGACTCTATTCTTTACACTTTTTGAGTTTCTTTTGGGTATGTCCTTCCCATTTTTTCAGATTATGGGCAATGCAAATAAGACCCCAATCCGTGGTGTTTTTGGATAGGCCTCTTAGGGAAAAACGGTCAAACCCGCGATTGTATTTGATTTGGCCAAAGACAGGTTCCACGTCTATCTTTCTTTGCTTGTATTTTTCATATTGGAACGTGAGTCGTTTTTGGTTGGCACAAATCCACTCATCTAGCTCCTCGTCATAGGTCATGTTTTCCACACGACCGACCTGTTCCTTGATGTTGATTGGGAATGAGGATTTCAAGATCCATTGGAAGAATTAATGGATCCATGTTATACTAAACATACATAAGAAAACCGTTCCTTTCTTTGGTTAGTTGGTTGTGGTGACTAAATTATACCAAAGAGAACGGTTTTCTTTTTATTTTTTCCAAAAAAGAGGGTGTCCCTAAGCCAGGCTTTTGGGACACCCTCCTGTTAGGAACCACACTTCAACTACGCCCGTACTTTGAATATACCGGCTTTGTTAAACCTGCGATCCGACTATGCGGTTTACCGTACCTGCAAATCAGTTTTGTAAATCAGTTTTGTAATTCTCCCAGTTGAACCTTGACCGTTTGCGGTTTGTTGTCGCGATACAGCGTCATTTGAACCGTATCGCCCGGTTTTTTGCTGAACAGATACTTACGCAGATCGAGGAACGTATTGATTTGCGTGTCATCGATTTTTGCAAGAATGTCACCCGATTTAATGCCTGCCTTGGCAGCCGAACTGCCCGATGCCACATCGCCTACCACTACCCCGTAATTAATCGGCAAGCCCGCTTTATAGGAGGCGGGTATGGAAGCTACCTCGCCTTGGATGCTGACCCCAAGCGCGGGACGTGTCACCTTATGGTTCGTAATCAATTGGTCAATAATCGGTTTCGCTTCGTCGATCGGGATGGCAAATCCCAAACCTTCCACTCCTTGCGTAGCGATTTTGGCCGAGTTGATGCCAACCAACTGGCCTGCAATATTGATTAATGCACCGCCAGAGTTGCCAGGGTTAATGGCAGCGTCTGTTTGCAGCACCGTTTGTTCATAAATCACTTGCCCTTTGCTGTCTTGCAAAGGAATCGTACGGTTTTTGGCAGATATGACGCCAACCGTCACCGTCTGATCAAATTCGCCTAACGGGTTGCCGATCGCAATAGCCGGCTCGCCGGTTTGCAGCGCATTCGAATCGCCAAGTTGAACCGGTTGTATATCTTTCACTTTATCAGCAGGAACCTGCAGGACGGCCAGATCGGTAAATGCATCGACCCCCAGGACTTTCGCCGGAACGTTTTCGTTGTTGATCACGACCTGCACATCGGACGCCCCGTTCACTACGTGATTGTTCGTCACGATATGGCCCTGATTATCGAGCAGAACACCTGACCCTTTACCCGCTTCCTGTTCCGGGCTGCCGAAAAAGCCTCTCACTTTTTGCAGGTTCACAACTGTCAAAACAGCCGGCTTCACCTTGTTAACCGCTTTTACAATATCTGTATTTACCGACACCGGCGTAACAGATACGGGATTGCCACTGTTTGACCAGGTTTGGGTTACCTGCGGCAATTTGATTATATTCGATTTAATTAATTCAGGCACCAAAACCACCGTTGTTCCCGACCCTACCAATGCGGCAATCACAACCGACGCGAGCCAAGAGCCGCTGAATCGGGACTTCGGTTTTTTATCGAAATCGTCAAAGGACATGTGAATCCTCCTTCCAATACCTAGATCTTTAGTATATACAGCCACACAATCCCATTATACCGAAACGGGTTCGGTTCTTAAACCATTCTAACCCGGTTGCTTTAAATCTTCATTAAATTAAAAAGGCTCTTTTACTTAAAGAGCCAAATTTAACCACTTGTGTGAACTCGTTCGATTACCGGGGTTTTACTTCGTACAACGGCGTCGGTTTATCCGGGTGAGTCCGGTGTAAGCGCACAGCTTTGCTGTTTTTGTCGAGAATTTCCTGAACGGTAACTTCCGCCAAATCCGGAAAATTGTTTTCCTGCGACAGGTGAGCCAGCCACACATCTTTCGTCTGCTCCGACATAATATCGATCAGCGCCTCACCGGCTGCTTCATTTGACAGATGGCCTTTATCGCTGAGAATCCTTTTTTTGAGATACCAGGGATATGGGCCAACCCGCAACATATTGACATCATGATTGCTTTCTAAAATATAGGCGTCCGAATCGGCAATCATTTCTTTCACGCGCGAACTCATATACCCCAGATCTGTAGCCAGCGTGAGTTTGCTGGAACCATGATACATTATGTAACCGACCGGTTCACGGGCATCGTGCGAAAGGGGAAACGGCACGACCAGCAAATCCTCGAATTCAAGCGGTTCACCCACCTGCACGATCTTCCGGAATGCCACATCATAATCTTTCATCAGCCCATGCAAATCATGCCACGATCCTTCTGTAGCGTATATGGGGATCTCCGGGCACGAATCCGATTTTTTCCGCCTCTCGCTCATTACTTTGCGGGCCACCACACCGACCCCTTTGATATGATCCGAATGCTCATGCGTCACCAGGACGGCATCCAGCTTGTCCAAAGAAACGGCAACTTCATTCATCGCCGCTTCAATCTGCTTGCAAGTCACGCCCGCATCGATCAGGATTCGGGTTTTGTCCGTTTCCACATAAACCGCATTCCCCGAACTCCCGCTTGCAAGCACACTAAACCGCAACATTCCATGACCTCCTGCCAACTATCCGTCAATGCTCCATTTCCACTTCACCAGTCAAGGCATTCACATAGAAAATTTCCTGATCGCTTTCGATCCGCCAGACCGGAGCCAAAAACCATTCTTCGGTATGAAACGGCTTGCTGTAATAACCCAACCGAATATCTCGTATAACTCTATTATCGGACCTCCTGCCAAATTTGTCTATCGACTCGGACAAGGATCGCAAGGCGTGAACAGACGATAGTACCTGTTTCTTCGTCCCGCCTTCCCCAATGACAGCCAGCAGCGTTTGCCGATATTGCGTCACCTGGTTGTCCTGCACATACACATCAAGCGGCGCGGAAAAAATCGGATAGCCCTCATACCACGGGAGATATCGCAAAAATCCGCTTCCTTTCCCGTACGGGGTCTTGCGGTCAAACCGGTAGTCAGCGTCTGACCTGATTTTGGCGGCCATAAGACTTCCTACCTTGTCTCCTGCCGCCGCTTCTTCGAAATCCAGCGAAACCGGGTTGTTCAAGGAAACCCTGATTTCTGCCTCATCCTTGTACAGAACAGTTCCGCCTGCCTGAGTTGGCTCTTTCCCTGCTTCCGTGTCGACTGACTGACGCTTCACATGCAGCAAGCCCAATTCCGGCGTATCCTTCGGCACCTCGGTCTGCAGTTTCCAATTTTGGGAAGCAAACAGTTGCTTTACTTCCGCCAACTGCTCCGAATACGACTGCACATACCCAGCCTGTTCCGACCGAATTCGCCAATACTGATACCCCATCACGATGTCGAGCAGGAGAAAGGTCAAGATCAGATACGATTTAGCCCGGCTCCAGTCCATCTGTCATTCCTCCCGCCCTGGCCAGGTTGCTCCCGTTATTGCATCAAATACGGCGAGTGAGTGGTCTACATGTGAGATCTTCCAAACCGGCCTTAGACGGAGTTCGCCATTTGCCAGGATAGCACCGTAAACCAGCTCCATTTTGCCGACCTGTTTCCAATCTTTCACGGGCGGCGGCTTCACTTCCGCCATCTCCGATTGCAACTGCGCCCCCAAATAGACCGTATTCCGCTTCATCTCCACCACTTCATTGCCGGACAAAGCAACATCCACCGTTGTCAGTTCGCTCTCAATCGGCAATCCGTTGCGATACGAACGAAATCGGTATATGCGATTGCCTTCCGGAAACTCTTCCGATTGCACGAGAAAGGCGTTTTGCAGGCCGCCATGATCATTCACGAACGAGACCGCTCTCTGCAGTTTCACATCTGGTAGAGAATCAGGCGACTCCGCTTCCATCGGCAGTGAAAATGTGTATCGGATCTCTTGCCCGTCTGCACCGATTTGCACGGTTCGATTGCCGTCCGTCACCAATACGGAACCATCCCGCTCCTGAATTCGGCGAGGCAGCGTAGGATCGACGAAAAAGGATCTCGCCAGCCAGTCACTCGGTAGGTTCATCACTTCATATGTCACCAGAGGAACCTGCAGATTTTCTTTCGGAACAAAAATCGGCCCGCTGCTCCCGGCCTCTTTTTCATATTTAGGCAATGCCTCCCACTGTGCCATTTGCTCAAAAAGCGGGGATTGCCCCCCGATTGTCGCCTGCCAGGCAGTGGTTCCCCCATCAGTCAGCCACAGGTGGAATCCATCCGTATCCTGAAACATGACGATCGAGCGGACTTGCACGTGGGTGGAAGTTCGGTCCGGCATTTTGACGATTTTGGAAAGCTGTTCGCCGGTGAGCGCCAATCCAAAATGAAAGTGAATGTGCGGCAGCATGTCCACTTTTTGCTGGAACGCCGCTGCCTCCTGAACCGGTTCCCATTCACCCGCGGTTGTCTTACGCAGCGCCTCCCAAGCCTTTTCATAAGGAACGCTGAAAGGTGTCAGCAACGTAAGCGATTGGTCTGGCAGCCGCACTTCGACCTGATCCGGACGCAGCAATTCCTCAACGCTCTTGGTAAAGCCAAATGCCGGGTTTGGCACGAAACCTCCCGCGTCGACCCATTCGGCTGGCGGAGCCGTGTTCCATAGTCCAAATGTCAATACTAACGACAGCGCGACCAGCAAAACCAAAGCAGCATCTTTGATCCGTTCCCCCATTTGATTCATCCGACCGCCTCCTGTTTCGCAAGAGGCAGCGTGAAGAACACGGTCGTCCCTTTCTGCAGAGCGCTTTCCAACCAAATTTTGCCGCCATGCGCCTGGATAATCTGTTTGGCAATCGACAATCCCAGTCCACTTCCGCCCAAACTTCGCGAACGTGCTTTATCCACGCGGTAGAATCGTTCGAAAATGCGGGGGAGATGAGCGGCTGGTATCCCCATCCCCGTGTCCTTGACCATGATTTCCAACTGATCGTCTTTCACCTTGGCAGCCAGATGAATACTGCCCCTTGCTGACGTATGCATGATTGCATTGGATACCAGATTGTCCAAGACTTGGTCCAGCTTGTCCGGATCGGCCCAGACCTGCGGCAGATTGGGGCCTGCTTCCACATACAACGAAATTTCTCTTTCCCTGCACTGAATCGCAAACCGGTCCGCCACATCGTCCAATAGACGCACCAGATCGGTCGACTGATACGACCATTGCGCTTTTCCCGCATCCATTCGGGATAAATGGAGCAGTTCACTGACCATGCGGACAATTCGGTCCGTTTCGTTCCCAATTACCTGCAGAAACCTTTTGCGCAGCGACGGGTCCTCATCTGCCCCACTGTTGAGCGCTTCCACATAACTTTTAATGGTCGTCAGCGGCGTTCGAATTTCGTGCGATACATTCGCAATAAAATCGCGACGGCTCTGTTCCTCCCGTTCCGTTTCCGTCACATCCCGAATCACAATCGCAAATCCCGCCTGCCCCTGATCCCCCCGCAGCGCCGATCCGTACGCCTGCAAAATCCGTCCATTTGGCCCGGCAAACTGCAGTTCCCGACCAGACAGCAATCGGCTGTCTCCATCCGTTTCGCTCTTCAAAATACTGGACAGCGGCTGGCCAACCGGATCTTCCTCACAGCCCAACAGATATTTGGCTGTTGGATTGACCAACAATACGATCCGTTGCGAATCGACAGCGATCACTCCATCACTCAAATGAGTTAAAATAGCCTCCAGTTTCTGGCGCTCTTGCTCATTTTCAAAAAGCGCGCTGCGCAACCGTTCGACGAGAAAATTAAACGCTTCTCCCAACTGACCGATCTCATCATCGCTTCTTATGACTACCGTTTGGTGGTAATCCCCTTTGGCCATCGCATTCGCTTTCCTGGTAATCTCAACAATCGGATTGGTGATGGTTTGTGCCAAAGCGACACCCAACACCGCAGTGAGAACAAGTGCGATTACCAATCCGGTATAAAACATCATGTTTATCTCTTTCACCGTTTTATAAATTTGCGTCATGGGAGCAACCATGTAGACCGCCCCAATCACTTCCGAACCGTTTTTAACGGGAACCGACAAAAACGTATAACGCTGCCCCGACCCGGCATCCTCACGAATCACCTCGTCTTTTGTACCGGACAATGCATGGGTCACCTCCGGCCGCAACCGTTTCTGTCCTATGTAGGAACGATTGGCTGTGGTAGCCACTATTGTCCCGTTTTTGTTAATAACGTAAATTTCCGATTCTGAAGCAAACGCACCGATTAGATTGTTTATATCCTGCGCAAGATCATTTGTAATTTCCTTACCCATGTATTGTTGCAATTGGGCGGAAAGAAACCGTGCCTGTGTGTTGATTGTTGTCGAAAAATTTCCAAGGAAATACGAGTTGACCGACCTCACAAAGTACACGCCGATTAACTGCATGGCGAACAAAATGAGCAGAAGGTAAATCAGCACCAGTTTGCTGCGGATGCTGCGAAACATGGGCCTACCCCCTCAGCAGATATCCGACCCCGCGCTTTGTCAGAATATACTGCGGTTCTCCGGGATCTGACTCAATTTTTTCACGAAGGCGTCTTACAGCGACATCAACCGTCCGGATATCGCCGATATAATTATAGCCCCACACTTGTTCCAGCAAATGTTCCCGCGTCAAAACTTTACCCCGGTGACGCGCCAGATAAACCAGCAGTTCAAATTCCCGATGCGTCAGTTCTACCGGCTGTTCCTGCCTGTTCACCGTATAGGTTGCTGTATCAATCAACAATTCCCCGATTTCGTATTTCGGTTTTGTGATTGGAAAGGGGCCGGTCGGCAACCGACGCAAATTTGCTTTAATTCTGGCTAACAATTCACGGTTGGAAAAAGGCTTTGTCACATAGTCGTCTGCCCCGATTTCAAGACCCAGGACTTTATCAATCTCTTCATCGCGAGCCGTTAGCATGATAATGGGAACAGCATAAGCTGAACGGATTTCCTGACAAACCTGAAATCCATCCTTTTTGGGAAGCATCAGATCAAGCAAAATCAAATCCGGCTGTTCCTGGAACACCTTTTCCACCGCCTCTTCTCCATCATGGGCGATAGTCACCAGATACCCTTCTTTTTCAAGTGAATATTTCAGAATGTCAGCAATCGGATGCTCGTCTTCGACCACTAAAATTTTCGAACTCATACGACCGCCTCCCTCTCTCCCCTCTGTCTCTTTATTTACTTCCATTGCGCTGTTAAAATTCCTCCCCTACACGGTCTGAGAATAGCCTGCATCCGCTTGGCGAACAATAGAAACACTGCGAGGAGGGATGAAATTGGACCAACCTACAGACAAACTTCCAAAACGATTACAACCCGAACAGGCTCAATTGACTTCAGAGGCCGAACTGAACCTTCAAGCGGAGGCAAACGCGGCTGCAGATTCGATAACAGGCGTCGAAACACAAATGAACGGTCTGGAATACTTCGCTACGCTACGCGGGCAGAATGCGGAATACAGAAAGGAATCAGGCGAATGAACGAGAATCAAAATCAAAGTGTGCAACCGTATCCGACCAGACAACCACTCACGCGATTTGATCCGGATAAGGAACAGTTAATTTTGGCCTCGTTTTCTGAATGGGAAAGAGCCGAGCAGACAAAGAAACAATTAAACAAAATGGGCATCGAAACCATTCAGATTGATCGCGTATCGCCATACCCTGGGGAACCTACAGAACAACTGGAGAATCCGATTACCGGCAATATTCCCAGTCTGGCTGAATTGTCATTAGGTACCCAACCTTCCGGGCGTACCCCCCGAATTTTATTGGCAGCCGATCCGGCCGCAAGCGGCATGGCAGGCGAGCATGTAACAGGGGAAAGCGTTCTGCTCACTGTCGTTTGCGCGAAAAATAAGGTGGAACAAGCAGTACAAACAATCCGATCAAATGGAGGGAATACCTGATGGATCGCAATCAATTTGAACACCTCGGCAATCAGCTTCGCGACCTGGGTCACCGCCGCCGTGAACTGGCGGAGGAAATCTTCAACGAAGTGCGGGAAGGAGACGCCATTAGTTCCCGCAGTTTGTATCAGAAACTCAGTTCCGTTTCGGAACAGGCGATTACATTAATGAACAAGCAAAAAGAGATGCTGGATCAAGAGTTGAATCAACTCACGTAACGTAACAATCACATCACATCAAAAAGGGGGCTTCCCAAAAATGGGCTAGCCCCCTTCCTGAATGGTGGCTCGGGACGGAATCGAACCGCCGACACGAGGATTTTCAGTCCTCTGCTCTACCAACTGAGCTACCGAGCCAACTATATAGTTGTTTGGTGACCCCAAGGGGATTCGAACCCCTGTTACCGCCGTGAAAGGGCGGTGTCTTAACCGCTTGACCATGGGGCCAAAAATGGTGAGCCATGCTGGACTCGAACCAGCGACACCCTGATTAAAAGTCAGGTGCTCTACCGACTGAGCTAATGGCTCTTTTGTCGTCCTCATCTGTGCGATTGACATGTGATCGCGACGACAAGATGTATATTATCACGAAGGCTGTTCGCAGTGCAACCCTTTTTTGCTGGAATTCTTGGATAAAATCCACCGTGAAAAAACAGCGCCTTTTAAGCGCTGTATACATCCATCATTGGAACCGTCTGTTCCCGATTCGGGCCAATCGAGAAGATGGCTAACGGGACACCTGTCGTTTCCACTATTTTTTCGATGTAAGCTTGTGTATTCCGAGGCAGGTCCTGATACGAACGGACACCCGAAATATCTTCATCCCACCCCGGCAAAGTTTCATATACCGGTTCACACTCGGCCAGTACTTTCAGGCTGGTGGGGAATTCCGCAAGCACTTCACCTTTATACCGATAGGCAGTACATACTTTCAGTTCTTTCAACCCGGTCAAAATATCCAGTCGCGTAATCGCCATTCCGTCCAGTCCCGATACACGGCGTGCGTGACGAACCACAAGCGCGTCAAACCATCCGACACGCCGCGGGCGTCCGGTCGTGGTTCCATATTCGTGCCCGTGCTCCCGAATGTACTCCCCTGTTTCATCCAACAGTTCGGTCGGAAACGGTCCGTCTCCCACCCGGGAACTGTATGCTTTTACCACGCCGATTACTTTGTTGATTTTCGTTGGCCCCACGCCAGAACCGATACAAACTCCGCCGGCAACCGGATTTGATGACGTTACATAAGGATAGGTGCCTTGGTCGATATCAAGCATTGACGCTTGCGCCCCTTCAAACAGCACATCTTTGCCGGCATCGATCGATTCGTTTAACACCACCGACGTGTCGGCTACATAGGGTCGCAGCACATCTGCATAGCCCAGATATTCTTTATAGACCTCTTCATAATCAAACCCGGCTGCGTCGTACAGCTTTTCAAAAACACGGTTTTTCTCCTGCAGGTTCCGCTTCAGTTTCACTGAAAACTCTTCTGCATCCAACAGGTCTACCATACGAATTCCCATTCGAGCCGCTTTGTCCATATAAGCAGGCCCGATTCCCTTACGCGTAGTGCCGATTTTATTTGCGCCCTTGCTTTCCTCTTCCAATTCATCCAATCGAATATGGTACGGCATCACGATGTGAGCCCGATCCGAAATTCGCAAATTGTCAGTTGATACACCGTTATTTTTAAGATATGTTAACTCTTCTACCAATGCTTTCGGGTTTACAACCATACCGTTTCCGATCACACAAATTTTATCTGGGTAAAAGATCCCGGATGGAATCAGGTGCAGTTTAAACTGTTTTCCTCCGATTGAGATGGTGTGACCCGCGTTGTTTCCTCCTTGGTAACGGGCCACCACTCCCGCCTTTTCCGCCAAGTAGTCGGTGATTTTGCCTTTTCCTTCATCGCCCCATTGCGTACCTACCACCACTAAGGTTGCCATGCGGCAACACCTCCATATCTTTTACAATCACCTAACGGAGTAAATTCATACAGAAATACCCTTTGTGAGTGTAGCAAGAAACGCAACGATCGTCAAGCAAAAACACGAACAATTATACATTAAATTATAAATTTGTTCGTATCACTGATTGTCCGGAAAAGATCAGCTTGTTTCGCTTCAAAAGAAATGTTCACAAATTGTTCAAAAAGTGATACAATCAATTTACATTTCGTATACAAACTAACTTGTCAACTCAATTAAAGGAGGTATGTTTTATGCGAAATATCACAGCTTTTCTTAAAGGGTTTGCCCTCTCATTCGGAATGGTATTCGTATTTCCATTCCTGTCGATCCAGCAAGTCGTCAACTACTTTACAGATATTATGTAACACCTCGCCGAATAGGCGATTTTTTTTTTTGCGTACAAGTAAAATTTTGCGCGCGTTGCTTACAAGAAAAAATCGGCCTGCACGTGGCAAAGCCGATCGGTTAACTGACCGCCTCTCTTTCCAAAGAGACGAACTTGTTGAAGTTTTTAAGGAATACCAACTCCACTTTGCCGGTTGGGCCGTTCCGTTGTTTGGCAATAATGATTTCAATGATATTTTTCTTTTCCGATTCAGGATTGTAATAATCATCCCGATACAAAAACGCGACAATGTCAGCGTCCTGCTCAATACTCCCCGATTCCCGCAGGTCGGACAACATCGGGCGTTTATCCTGCCGCTGTTCTACCGAACGGCTTAACTGAGACAACGCCACCACAGGCACATCCAGTTCCCTTGCGATCATTTTCAGCGTTCGGGAAATTTCGGAAATTTCCTGCTGCCGGTTATCACTTCGCCCTCGACCTTGAATCAACTGCAAATAGTCGATCAATATCATGCCAAGCCCATGCTCTTGTTTCAGCCGCCTGCACTTGGAACGTATGTCAGACACCGTAACACCCGGCGAATCATCAATAAAAATCGGCGCTTCCGCCAACGTGCTGACCGCCATCGTTAATTTCGGCCAATCATCGTCTTCCATAAATCCGGTCCGCAATTTGCCTGCATCTAGCATGGCTTCCGCGCACAAAATCCGCTGCACCAATTGTTCCTTCGACATTTCCAATGAGAAAATCGCGACTGGAACACCGGCGCGGGCCGCTACATTCTGCGCGATATTCAAGGAAAACGCGGTTTTGCCCACCGAAGGACGGGCTGCCACAATAATCAAATCGGATCGTTGAAATCCAGACGTCATTCGGTCCAAATCCGGGTAGCCTGTCGGTACTCCTGTAACGCCACCCTTGTTGGCAAACAGAAATTCGATCCGTTCGAACGTAGACAGCAGCACATCTTTAATTGGCGTAAATCCCCGGCCGACCCGTTCATTCGACAGATCCATAATGCGCCGTTCCGCATCGTCAATCAATGCCACCACATCATCCGTACCCTCATAGCCAGATGTGGCAATCTGTGTGGCCGTCCGGATCAGACGGCGCAAAACCGCTTTTTCCTTGACAATGTTTGCATAGTAATCGGCGTTAGACGCTGTCGGAACCACATTGGCCAAGGTGGCCAAATAAGAAACGCCGCCGACCTCTTCAATCTGCGCCAAATTTTGCAAATGAGCCGTTAACGTAACAATATCGACCGGCTCTCCCCGCTCCGCAACTTCCACCATCCCGGCGAAAATCTTCTGGTGGCTGGCACGGTAAAAGTCTTCCGGTTTCAATAATTCGGTTACGGTAGTCAATACGTCAGGCTGCAACAGAACAGCCCCTAAAACGGCCTGTTCCGCTTCCGTATTTTGAGGAGGTATCCGCTCAATCAGTTGTTCGTCCAATGCAGCATCCTCCTTTTGCAGATACTAGCAAACTTTCAAAGGCTCTTGCTGAAATGCGATCGCCAAAACCTCTTCAATCGTACTGACCGTTGTGACTTGAATGCCTATCGTATCATTCGGCACGTCCGACGCATTTTCCTCCGGCACCAACACATGTGTCATTCCCGCCTGTCTGGCGCCAAAAATCTTTTCCACGATCCCGCCCACCGGCTTCACACGTCCTTGAATGGAAATTTCACCTGTGACTGCCAGTGTTTGAGGAATGGGTTTACCCGTTACTGCCGAGAAAGCAGCCAGAAAAATCGCTACACCGGCAGACGGACCGTCAATTCGACCGCCGCCTACCGCATTAATATGCACATCAAAATCGGACAGGTCCTGACCGGTCACACGCCGAAATACGGCTGCCGCGTTAAACACAGAGTCTTTCGCCATAGAACCGGCTGTATCATTGAAACGAAGCCGCCCTTTCCCTCTCTCTGGAGCAGGGAACGCCACCGCTTCAATTTCAATCACAGATCCCAGGAACCCGGCTACTCCCAATCCATTGACGCGCCCCACTTCCCATCGCGCCTGCTTTTTCTCACGGATATACGGATGCAGCCGACTCATCTGCAGCACATCTTCGACATCTTGGAGACAGATCAAATCGGTTTCTTCTCCCGTTTTACTTTCCCTATATTTCATCAAACCGTATGCATCAACCAGCACATTGACCGCTTTCCGTCCTTCTATCGTGTAGCGGGCAATCAACTCGGGCACGCCTGCTTCCACCGATACGCCAAGCCGTTCCCCCGCTCCCCGAATAATTTCCTCGACCTGGTTCGGCACCAACGGTTCAAAGAACACTTCCGTACAGCGAGAACGAAGCGCCGGATTGATTTCGGAAGGATCACGGGTCGTAGCCCCAATCAAAATAAAGTCTGCCGGCGCCCCTTCTTCAAACAGCTTCTTGATATATTTCGGCACGTTTTTGTCGTCCGGATCATAATAGGGCGAATCAAACTGCACCCGTTTGTCCTCCAGCACTTTTAACAGCTTGTTTTGCAAAATCGGATCCAGTTCCCCAATTTCATCAATAAACAGAACACCGCCATGCGCTTCTGTGACAAGCCCCAACTTGGGTTCAGGAATCGCCGTATCGGCCAAATCGCGACGCGCCCCTTGGTAAATCGGATCATGCACCGATCCAAGCAGCGGGTTGGTAATGTCGCGCGGATCCCATCGCAACGTAGTGCCATCTACCTCCACAAACGGAGCATCGGAAGCAAACGGCGTGTTCGCCAAGCGAGCCGCTTCCTGCAGCACGATCCTTGCAGCCGTCGTCTTCCCGACGCCTGGCGGTCCGTAAATGATCACATGCTGAGGGAACGGAGAAGCCAATTTGGAAATCAACGAACGAATTCCTTTTTCCTGACCCACGATTTCGGAGAGCGCCTTTGGTCGGATCAATTCCAGCGTGGAACGGGACAAGTGAATATGCTCCAGCTTTTCCAATTTGGCATACTTCTTTAGCGTCTGCGCATTTTCCGGGCCGGATTTTTCTTTAATCAGCTGCGTTCTGATTTCTTGCAGGTATTCCTCGTGGCGCTCCTGCATTTTGTCACTTACTTTCGCTTCAATTTCTTGCTCGACAGATCGCCTCGCAAGCATATCTGCCAACGCATCCTCAATCTCCTGCAAAACAACCGGGATTTGGTCTTTCCGCGGAATATCAGACAGATTTGGATTTTCAAACACGATCCGCTGCAACCCCAATACGCGTTCACCAAGATCAGATGAGCGCATCAAATGCAACGCTTCCAGCTTCCCCGCGCGAAGCACCAATTTATCCGCACCGTAAAGATTGCTCAGTATTCCAAAAAGCGCCGTTACCTGCCGCCGATACGCTTCCTCATTTTCAAGCTTTTGGTGAAGTGTACTGTTTGGAATCAGATGTAATTTTTCAAGCAGCTTTTTCATATTTTTTTACTCCGCCTGTACATGGACCCGCAGTTCAGCAGATACTTCCGGATGGAGTTTGACCGGAACAATCGTCGTACCCAAAGATTTAATCGGTTCATCCAAGACGATTTTGCGTTTGTCCACTTTTAGTTTCATCGTATCTAAAGCTTCCGCAATCTGTTTGGCCGTGACCGACCCAAACACGCGTCCACCTTCGCCTGCCTTTGTTTTTAGACTGACTGTCGTGTTTTCCAAAACGGCCTTCAGCCGTTTCGCTTCTTCCAACTCTTCCTGCGCTCTTTTTTCCATTGCTTTGATTTGCGCATCCAGTTTCTTCAAGTTCCCGGCTGTAGCTTCCTCAGCCAACCCTTGACGAATCAAGACGTTTCTTGCGTAAGCGTCAGCCACTTCTTTGATTTCCCCTTTGGTTCCTTGTCCTTTTACATCTTTAAGAAAAATCACCTTCATAACAAGACCCCCTAACAACCTACAAAACTTCTACATTATTTATACCATGAAAGCCATCGTTTCGTATTCAAGCAAAATCTACGCAGATTGGAAATCTATTTAAATCGATTACTTCTTGTTTTGAAAATGCTCTTCAAGTATGCTTAGATCTTCTCTCCAGTCAAAAAACGCATCATCCATTTCAAGATTTTGTCGGATCTGCTCCCGTATTTGCGAGTCAAATTGCGAATACCGCATTCCCAGCCGCCGGGCCATCAGATAACTTAGCACGACCAGGTTCGCTAATCCGCCCTTTAACAACGTTTCGCTGCCTTGCTGAAAGCCGCGAAACAAGACGGCCACCGTCTCCACGACTTCCGTTTTCAACCATTCGATCATCTTAATATTTTTCGCAATATCCAGTTCCTTCTGGGTATCACGCACAGTCATCCCCTCCACCTGCTACCCGTTTACCTTCCACATGGGTTTCCGTTTCTCCTGCTACCGATTTTTGAATCACATTTCGCAAAAGCAGAGTATCACATTTATATGCCCTAAGAGATTAAAAAGAGGCCCTGTGGCCTCCTCGTTTAACTGTCCAATTCGTTTCTCACCAGAATCCGAAATGATAGCCGGTATAAGTTGTCTGCTGTTGACGGACAATCTGTCTGACTTTAGGGGGATACATCAGAATACACGTTCCCCCGATTTCTGCTCCCCCAGCCAAAAAAATAACAAAATGACTTACATGTTTTTCCTTCTAAATCTTTTCACAAAATCTTTGAGGTATTGTCACAAACCATGGAGTATTGGCGCTAAATCTTTGAAGGAACCTATGTTACTATCGGTAAAGAAAATAGTCATTACTTGTTGCACATTATTTTATTTTTTGTCCAGTCTGTGAAAAACGACACAAACTATCCTCGTACTATCCCTGTCCAGATGAAAGGAGAAGAAAAAATGAGATCAAAAAAAGGCATTTTGGTTTCACTATTAGTCGGTATACCAGCCTTATTGGTAAGCGGTTGCGGAAACCGATTAACGGTCTTGGATCCTAAAGGGCCTCAAGCTCAAACGCAAGCCGATGACATAATGTTATCTATTTGGATAATGTCGTTTATTGTCATTGCTGTCTTCGCACTTTTGGTATTTATGTTACTAAAATACCGTGCCTCTAAACAAAGTAAAGATTATGAACCACCTCACATTGAAGGGAATCCGATTGTGGAAGCGATTTGTGTGGGGATTCCAGTTTTAATTGTCATTTTTCTTTCAATTGTTTCTGTTCAAAGCAACAATAAAGTCGAGGCAACACCGCAAGGATACGAAGGTAAAGCACCATTAGTCATTTATGCTTCATCATCTAACTGGAAATGGCATTTCAGTTATCCTGAACAAGGTATCGAAACAGTTAATTATTTGTATATTCCAACAGACCGACCGCTTGAATTTAAACTTTATTCATACGGCCCGATCACCAGTTTCTGGATTCCACAACTTGGTGGACAAAAATACGCTATGAGCGACATGGTCAACACATTACACTTGGCGGCTGACGTTCCAGGTGAATACATGGGTCGAAATGCAAACTTCAGCGGGAAAGGATTCGCTGAAAATACGTTTGACGTCGAAGCAATGCCTCAATCCAAATTTGACGATTGGGTAAAAGAAGTGAAAGCCACCGCTCAACCTCTTACCAAAGAAAAATTCGATCAGTTATTAGAACCTGGTCACCTTGGAAAAGCAACATTCACTGGAACTCATTTGGATTTCAGCCCGCCCCCAACTGCTGAAAATGGCGGACATAATCATGGATCAAGCAATTCTAATGAACATTCAGAACACCATAATCAGTAACGAATCCAGTTCCCGAAAGGAGTCGAAAAAGTATGGATTTCTTCCATCGATTTGCCGTACCGCATCCAAACCCTGCGATTTACGCATCCATGGTTGCCATCGGTCTTACTGTTATCGCAATAGTTGCCGGCTTAACCTATTTTAAAAAATGGGGCTATCTATGGCGTGAATGGTTAACAACAGTAGACCATAAACGGATCGGTATTATGTATCTGATATCTGCCTTGCTCATGCTATTCCGTGGTGGCGCAGATGCTTTAATGATGCGTGCCCAGCTTGCTGTCCCTGAAAACACGCTGCTGGATGCTCAGCACTATAATGAAATTTTCACAACCCACGGCGTGGTTATGATCCTCTTTATGGCTATGCCATTCATTATGGCTTTAATGAACTTCGTTGTTCCATTGCAAATCGGAGCTCGTGACGTAGCGTTCCCACGTTTGAATGCACTAAGTTTTTGGTTGTTCTTCATGGGTGCGATGCTATTCAATATCTCTTTCGTAGTTGGCGGTTCTCCTGATGCAGGTTGGACCTCTTATTTCCCGCTTGCAGGTAATGAATTCAGCCAATCTGTAGGAACAAATTATTATATGATTTCTATTCAGATTGCCGGTATTGGTACATTAATGACTGGTATCAACTTTATGACTACCATCCTTAAAATGAGAGCACCTGGCATGACATTGATGAAAATGCCAATGTTTACATGGTCTGCTTTAATCGCTAACGTCATCATTGTTTTCGCTTTCCCTGTATTAACAGTGGCGCTTGCAATGGGGACAATGGATCGCCTGTTTGGAACACACTTCTTTACAACAAATAATGGCGGTATGGATATGCTTTGGGCAAACTTGTTCTGGGTTTGGGGACATCCTGAAGTGTATATCTTGATTCTGCCGGCATTCGGTATTTATAGTGAGGTTATTTCAACCTTTGCACGCCGTAACCTGTATGGCTATAAGTCTATGGTTGCCTCAATGGTTATCATCTCCCTACTTTCATTTTTAGTATGGGCGCACCATTTCTTTACTATGGGTCAGGGAGCAGTAGCTAACAGTATCTTCTCGATTACAACGATGGCAATTGCCGTTCCGACTGGGGTTAAGATCTTTAACTGGCTGTTCACGCTTTGGAAAGGGAAAATTGAAATTACCACTCCAATGCTTTATGCATTGCTTTTCATCCCGCTTTTCACAATCGGCGGGGTTACCGGGGTCATGCTTGGAATGTCAGCTGCTGACTACCAATACCATAATACTATGTTCTTGGTAGCTCACTTCCACATGGTTATTATTCCTGGTGTTGTATTTGCGATGCTGGCCGGTCTCACTTACTATTGGCCAAAAATGTTCGGTTTCATGCTCAATGAGAAAATCGGAAAATTGGCGGCATGGATTATCGCAGTCAGCACTCTTTTGGCATTCATGCCCATGTTCTTCTCCGGTTTAGATGGTCAGGCTCGACGGATGTATACCTACTCTGAAGCAACTGGATTTGGACCTTGGAACATGGTTGCGCTTGTCGGAGCACTTGGGCTTGCAGCAGGTTTTGTTTTGATCGTATACAACATCTACTACAGCACTCGTTATGCTTCAAGAGATATCAGTTCCGATCCGTGGGATGCGCGTACTCTCGAGTGGGCTACTCATACTCCGGTACCCGCATATAACTTTGCTGTTGTGCCGCAAGTTAATTCAATTGAAGCATTGTGGGATGCCAAGAAAAAAGGTCATGTATTATTCAAAGGCAAGTATGAAAAGATCCATATGCCAAATAGCAGTGGCGTCCCGTTTATCATGGGTGTTATCTTCTTCATCTGGGGCTTTGCGTTTGTATTCGCTATATGGCCTCTGGTAATCCTTTCGACAATCGGTATTTTTGCTTGTATGGCTCACCGTTCATTCGAGAAAGATCACGGCCATTACATTTCCGTTGAACAAATTGAAGAAATTGAAGGGACAGAAACAAAATTGCGAGGTGCTAACTAATGAAAATTGATCACTCGCTGCCACTTGAATACAGTACGGAAGAAAATCGCCTAAAAGTGTTAGGTTTTTGGATTTTCCTGGGTGCCGAAATCATGCTTTTTGCAACGCTTTTCGCGTCCTATTTCACATTAGTTGATCGTACGGGCAACGGCCCTTCTGGAGCAGAGATTTTCGAAATCACTCCCGTACTGATTGAAACTGTCGTGCTTTTAACAAGTAGTTTTACCATCGGTCTTGCAGTTCACGCGATGCGTCTCGGCAATAAGAAAGCGATGTTGTCATTTTTTGCTGTCACACTGCTTCTTGGTGCTGGATTCTTAGCGGTTGAAATTTCTGAATTCGTTCATTATGTTCACATTGGAGCAGGGATCCAAACCAGTGCATTTACATCGATCCTGTTAACAACATTAGGAACACATGGGGCGCACGTTACCTTAGGTTTTTTCTGGGGATTATCCATCATGCTGCAGGTTGCTAAGCGCGGATTGACTCCTGAAACAGCCAATAAATCGTTCATCTTCTCTCTTTACTGGCATTTCCTGGACGTAGTATGGATCTTCATCTTCAGCTTCATCTACCTGAAAGGAATGATGTAAACATGAAAGAGTTATTTCCACTCAAACAAGTAATGGGTTTTGTATTCTCACTGATCCTGACTGCAGTTGCTCTTTTGGTTTACTTTCTGGACATGTCATTTCCAGTAGGCATGACGGTTCTTCTTGTAACGGCATTCGTACAAGCAGGCCTTCAGCTGGTTGTGTTTATGCACGCTGGTGAAACTGAGGATAAAGGGGCAATCTATACAAACGTATACTATGGATTGTTAATAGCTTTAGTTACCGTTTTCGGTACATTACTAAGCATGATCTGGGGTTACATTTAATACGTGGATGCACAGCATAACAACTATTAAATCGTTCCAACAAAAACAGGCGGCTTACCCTCGGGTTATCGCCTGTTTTTGTTTAATGCTCAATACTTCTTTCTGTTTACTACCCAGTATCAATTTTAATTTAGGGCGTTTTGAATCTTTACGAAAAATTGCAAATATCGCCAGATTAAACACTGCCAGAAAGAAGGATAACATGGTGTGTTGATATTCGTGCACCTGAGCGGCAAGAAAAGCGCTTACGATACAATAAAATGCAATAACTAAGTACATAGTTGTCAGAAACTTGCCCATTATTGTCGCCCCATTTCTTCTGTTACTTACCATCATTTTAACAGAACTTTTCAAAAACGTCACAAAAAATCCATAAATAGTTCACAAAAATTTTGTTTTCAGGGGTAAATATGGGTTGACGAATTTTTATCCAAATGAAAATCGAGTAGGAGGGGGGCTGGGCATTTGTAGTAAGTAAAGTCTCTAATCGGTACCACCTCCTATCCGGAAAATTGTAACAAAAAAACACCCCTTAGCTTATAAGGAGTGTCACATCATAAGCTTAGCACGGATTGGAATCAATCGGCTCGACTTCAACGCATAACGAATTCTCTCATTACAGAAAAGGAAAGACCACCGGCTGGCGTTTTCAAGTTGACCGGCCAATCTGAGAAGCGTCGCCTCGTCGGCGAAGCGTCCAGCGAACTGCATTCCAATTGGCAAGCCGTCGCTGCTCCATCCCAAAGGTAGGGAGATGGCGGGCTGGCCGGTGGTGTTGAAAAGGTTGGTAAACGGAGCATAGGTGAATATTTGTTCGGTCCATTGTTTTGCATTAATTTCTGTAGCATTTTGATTTAATTCGCCGAGAGGGAGAGGCGGTTGGGCTGTTGTAGGTGATAAAAATATCATATTTTGTGAAAAACTGGCCGACCGACCTTGTAACCATTGCCATGATGTCGATTGCTTCCAGTAACTCGGGTGCAGTCATTGCTTGACCGTACTGATAACAGGCAAAGCTTGCTGCTTCAAGATTTTCCTCCGAAGGAACACGATTTAAGGCTTTGGATACTCCGTTCATCATATTGGCTAGGTTTGCGGACCAAACTCGAAGTGTAGCAAAAGAATGCGCTTCAACATCAATCTGTGGGGAAGCTTCAACAACTTCATGTCCAAGCTCTTCACAAAGTTTTATCGTATCATGCAAAACATTAATGCAGTCATTCGTAATCTCTCTGTCTGCCTGTTCATCCAGAATGTTAACGACAGAGTTTAGTTCTGGGTTTACTACTTCGATCCCCGCTAATGCAGCATCTACCAGTTCCCTTGGGGTAGCTTCCTTTCGCCTGACCAAATCAGCCAATCCGACCCCGTCTTAATTTGCATACTCAGACAAGTTCACGTATGATAACCTCCTTTTATAAATCACTTCGGTTTTACGTTTGCATTAGCTTTTGATAGTATGTGTCATTGGGATGTACTAGAACTGGAAGCCAAATGTCATAGCTTATCCTATTTCAATTAAATGAAGACCTGATAGTAGATTTACTTTTATTAAAAGAGATCATCGGTGATAGCAGTATAAAAAATCGACCGCTTTCACGGTCGATCCATAAATAACCGATCCACGCCGTCAGGGTCCGCCGAATCGATCTCTCCGCAAATCCCCCGCTTCGTCGTGTGACGTCACGTCCCCTTTCAATTGGGGGTTGGGCGTTTCATTCAAATCATCCGCAAATTGGTCCAAACGTCCGGGTTTTGAAGGTGGCCGATCCGGATTTCTCGTATTCGGAGCATTGTTTGTTCCACGGTCTGACATGTTATCACCTCCTGAACGTAGTGTGCCCCGTTTCTGTTGTGGTACAATCAAGGAAGACATGGGGTCAGGGGTGATTATAAATGGAACAACATGTGCAACAATGGTTGAAAGATAAGCGTACTGCACATCTTGATGAACTGAAAGAATTTCTTTCCATTCCAAGTATTAGCGCTCTGTCCGAACATAAACCACATATTAAAGAAGCAGCCGATTGGCTCGCAAAAAACTTGCAGTCTGCCGGATTTGATCATGTTCAGGTAATGCCCACGAACGGCAACCCTGTCGTTTACGCCGACTGGCTGCATGCGCCGAACAAGCCCACCGTGCTGATTTACGGTCACTATGACGTGCAGCCGGTTGATCCGATTGGGTTATGGGACACGCCGCCGTTTGAGCCTGACATACGGGATAACAAAATTTTCGCCCGCGGCGCAAGTGATGATAAAGGTCAAACATTTATGCATATCAAAGCGTTGGAAGCAATCCTTCACACAACGGGAACGCTTCCTTTGAACATAAAATTCTGCATCGAAGGCGAAGAAGAGGTTGGCAGCCCCAATCTGGACCGTTTTGTGGAAGTGAATCAAAATCTGCTGGCAGCCGATGTTCTGGTCATCTCGGACACGCCAATGCTGGATAAAGGTCGACCCGCTATTTGTACAGGTTTACGAGGCTTGTGCGGCTTGCAGATTGATGTAAAAGGCCCCAAGAGTGACCAGCATTCCGGCCTGTTCGGCGGCGCCGTGCAAAATCCAATCCATGCGTTAGTGCGACTGCTCGATTCCATGCGTGATGAAGAGGGGCATATTTTGATAGACGGTTTTTATGACCAGGTGATTCCTATTACAGAGGAAGAACGAGCTGCCTATCAATTTTTGCAGATGGACGAAGAGAAGGTTCGGCAGGAGCTTGAGGTGCCGGCTCTTTTCGGCGAAAAAGGATTTTCCATGCTGGAGCGAACCTGGGTTCGACCGACATTGGAAGTAAACGGGATTTACGGCGGTTTTCAAGGCGAGGGCATTAAAACGGTGCTTCCTTCAGAAGCGCATGCCAAAATTACTTGCCGATTGGTTCCTGATCAGGAACCGGACCAAATTGTGGAATTGCTTCGGAAACATATACAAAAACATACGCCTCCCGGTGTAACTGTGCAAGTGACTCCCTTCGACAAAGGCTATCCTTTTATGACGCCAATCGATCATCCGGCGATTCAAGCAGCCAGTCGAGCCTACGAAAAAGCATACGGGGTTGCTGCCGCTTTTACGCGGATGGGAGGATCGATTCCGATTGTAGCCACATTCAATCGGTTGCTTCATCTGCCTGTCGTTTTGATGGGGTTCGGTTTACCGAATGAAAACTTCCATGCTCCCAATGAACATTTTCACTTGGAGAATTTTGATCTGGGATTACTGACGCTATGCCATTATTGGTTTGAATTGGCCAATACACCGGTTTGATCCGCCAAAATCTGGACCTCTGCAAAAAGGAGACTGTTCATGCCCAATCCCCAACATTCCCGATATGTTAAGCTTAAACGTTCGATGCGGACCCAATATCTGAAACTGCTTCGATCACCAGGCGGCGCCAGGTATGTAGCAATGGGATTTGCCGTTGGTTTCGGTCTTGAAATGATGCTTCCGGTGACTGCATACCTTGGCTATATTCTTTTTTATCCGGCTGTCCGGCTGTCCGGCGGTTCTCTCCCCGCCGCCATTATCGGCAATATTATCGGCAAAGTCTCACTGCTTCCTGCCGTTCTGCTGCCATTTGGCCACATGCTGGGGAGTTGGCTGTTGCCGCATCGGTTACACGGCATCCCGCCCTATATATACGGATATTTAAAAACACTGATGGGAATGACCCTGTTTGCGGTTATTTTAGGGATCCTTTCCTATTTCCCGGTCCGCTATTTGTACGAAGTAAACCGCAAGCATCGCCTAAAGAAAAGTGAAGAAAAGCGTGCGGCCAAAGCGTCTGTGGAAGAACTTTAAGAACACTCCCCAAGACCCTGAACGCCCCTTTGTGGAACGGATTCCATAAAAGCGTTCAGGGTTTACCAACCAAATTCGGATACCGTTTTTATTACGAAACCCAGCGATACCAGTATCATCGTTCGGCGAACCCATAAAAACGCAGACATGGTCGCCATGATATCGGCAGATCCACCAATCAACATCAAGAGCAACATATGAATCATGTGATGTTGTCATGCCAGGAATGATATTATTATCGAAAAAACGGAGGTTGCCGCTTGACCACTCTTCATTTCACATCCCCCTTTTCGCTCTCCAATATCGTGGTAAACAGTTTGAATCCTTCAAATATTTGTTTCTGCCCATCCTCCGAAGCTTTTGAAAGCAATCTTTTATAAAACTCTACTGATTGGTCTCGTACCCTCTGCAATGTGTTTGTCCCTTTTTCTGTCAAGCTGAGTATCACTTCCCGCCGATTGTTACGATTGGGTTCTCGATGAACAAATTCAGCTTTAACAAGCTGATCCACCAGACGACTTACAGAACTGCGGTCCAGTTTTAACGAGTTCGCAAGTTCAACGACAGTCAATGTTTTGTGTTCTAATTCCTGTAATGCGAATACTTGTGAAGGGGACAAGTGAAACCCGCAAGGAGTGACCGTTTGATCCAGCGATCCAAACAAACGGATACATTTTTGAACAAATAAACGAAATTCTAATAGTTCATGTCGGTTCATTTTCATCACCTTATATGTATCATGCAATAATTGTATAATACATTAATTATCAATTCTCGAATAGCTCCTGATACAATCATGCACGAAAAAATTTCAGTACGACAAATATGCCGGGTTTATTATGTATAATCATTTTAAGTACGTACATAAAGGGAACGATGTCCACTTTGCAACAGCAAAACGAGAAAGAAGGATGATGATGAAAGATCGTATGATGAAAACACACGGTCACTCCCGGATTGAGATGGTGCTGCTTATCGTTGGAATTGTTTTGGTAGCGTCCAATCTACGTGCCTCGCTTACGACAGTGGGTCCTTTGATTGGGGCAATCGTTTCCGATACAGGCTTATCTAACGCATTAGCGGGACTGCTCACTACTCTTCCACTGATCGCTTTCGCTGTCCTTTCGCTTCTTGCACCGAAGATAGCCCGCCTGTTTGGGATGGAATACACGTTGCTGGCAAGTCTGATCGTGCTCACAGCTGGCATTATACTGCGCTCTTTACCTTCGGTAGTTGCGCTGTTCATCGGGACGGGTGTGCTGGGTCTTGCCATTGCGGTCGGCAACGTTCTGCTGCCAAGCCTAGTCAAGCGTGAATTCCCTAATTGTGTTGGGCTCATGACAGGTGTATACTCCATGTCGATGAATATTTGGGGGGCCATTGCGTCAGGCGTGAGTGTGCCGATCGCACAAGGATTCAGTCTCGGCTGGCGCAGAACGCTTATGTGTTGGGCAATTTTTTCTGCAGTCGCTGTCATTGTTTGGTTTCCACAGTTACGTTTCCGCCACCAGCCTTCCCCCTATTCCGGCGCGAAAGGTCGCGAATTGTGGGGTTCGAGGCTTGCTTGGCAAGTGACCCTGTTTATGGGACTGCAGTCGCTGGGATTTTATGCGGCTGTAGCTTGGATTCCCGAGATGCTCCATGACAGAGGAATAAGCATCAGTACAGCAGGATGGATGCTCTCATTAATGCAGTTTGTCAGCCTGCCAGTCACATTCATTATCCCTGTGCTGGCGGGACGTCTCTCAAATCAACGCGGTCTCGTTACCATTATTGCGCTTCTCTATCTCGTCGGTTACGCAGGACTTCTTATGGGCGGTACTCGATGGATCTCACTATGGATCATATTGATCGGGATCGGGCAGGGAGCCAGCATCAGTCTGGCGCTTACCTTCATTTCCTTGCGGGCATCAAACGCCGATCAAGCAGCAGAACTATCAGGTATGGCACAGTCGATTGGCTATTTGCTTGCTGCAGTGGGTCCCGTTCTGTTCGGTTTTCTGCATGACCTTACACATGCTTGGACCATATCGATTTTACTGCTTATGTTAGCCAGCGTATTTCAACTGATTGTAGGACTGGGTGCTGGCCGCAACGCACAAATTGCCCCCCTGCAAAGTTTTCAACAGGATGTTTCAAAGGCCCAAAATAAAAAACCCCTTGAAATAAACTGAATCTTAACGAGATCCAGTTTGAATTTCAAAGGATTTTCCAGCATTATATTGTCGGATTCGCTTTGCTTGTAGTGTAAGCTGCGTTGGTCAGAACGGCAAATCGTCGTCCGAGATATCGATCGGTCGGCCGTCATCGATAAACGGATCGTCATTCCCCGGATTGTTGCTGCGTCCCCGTCCACCGGAAGAGCCTCCAAATCCGCTGTTGCCTGTGCCTCCGCCAGCAGCGCCGAAGCCGGAGCCTTCAAAACTGCCGGAATTATCGCCGCGGTCAAGAAACCGTACATTGTCCGCCACTACTTCCGCCACGCGAACCCGTTGTCCTTCTTTATTCTCGTAACTGCGGATTTGCAGGCGGCCTTCCACCGCTGCCAAGCGGCCTTTTCTCAGATACTGGGCACACAGCTCGCCCAGTTTCTGCCACACCACAATATTAATAAAATCGGTTTCGCGCTCCCCCATTTGGTTTACTCGCGGACGGTCAATCGCCAACGTAAATGATGCCACCGCTGTGCCCGACGATGTATATCGCAGTTCAGGGTCAGCCGTCAAACGACCGATCAGGATAATCCGATTCAGCATGAGTGTTCCTCCAATAAACTCTTTTCTATCAGTCTATCATTTTACGATTTCCGTCACAAGAGAACGCTTTTCTCTTGTTTATTTCACTTCTGTTACCTGCCCGTTCGTCATGGCCGCCAACTGCTCCGGCGTCAACTTAAACACCGCTTTCAGCTGGCCAGCAGCTGCCCAAATCTCCTCATATTATAAAGAAGTCCTTATCAATCAGCATACGCATCGGACTGGCATGTCCCACGGGAGGAACTCCACCGATTGCAAAACCGGCATGTTCTTTCACAAAATCGGCACTCGCCTGACCGATTGGTTCCCCGATCTGTTCCGCAATTCGCTATACGTTAAACCGGAAATGCATGACGTCTCCATCTGCGACCACATACTCCTTGCCTTCCAGCCGCAGCAACCCCTTTTCGCGGGCCGCGTTCATTGAACCTGCTCCCACCAAATCTTCATATCTGACCACTTCGGCGCGGATAAACCCTTTTTCAAAATCCGAATGAATGACACCCGCTGCCCCCGGCGCTTTGGTTCCTTTTCGGATCGTCCACGCCCGCACTTCTTTTTCACCTGCTGTAAAATAGGTGATCAGCCCAAGCAGTTTGTACGCCCCTTTGATCAAACGGTCAAGCCCTGATTCCTGCAGACCCAGTTCCTGTAAAAACAGGTCGCGGTCCTCCCCTTCCAGTTCGGCAATTTCCGATTCCACTTTCGCCGAGATCACCACCACTTCCGCATTTTCACCTGCTGCAAAGTCCCGCACTTTCTGCACATACGGATTGTCGTCGGCGTTTGCCACTTCCTCTTCCGATACGTTCGCCACATATAATACTGGTTTAATGGTCAGCAAATGCAAATCACGTATCAATAGCCGTTCTTCCTCATCCATCTCGACAGAGCGGGCCGGTTTCCCGTTTTCAAAAGCGGACTTCAGCCGTTCCAACACATCCACTTCTTGCTGCGCCTTCTTGTCGCCGCCTTTCAACCCCTTGCGGGCTCTCTCCATCCGTCGCTCCACCGACTCCAGATCGGCAAAAATCAGTTCCAAATTGATCGTCTCTATGTCGGACAAAGGGTCGACTTTCCCTGCTACGTGCGTAATGTTTGAATCCTCAAAACAGCGCACTACATGAGCGATGGCGTTCACTTCCCGGATGTGGGACAAAAATTTGTTGCCGAGCCCCTCGCCGCGGCTGGCCCCTTTTACAAGTCCCGCAATATCGACAAACTCAAACGCGGTCGGCAAAATCCGTTGCGGGTTGACGATGTCAGCCAGTTTCTGCAAACGCTCGTCCGGCACTTCCACGACCCCGACATTCGGATCGATCGTACAGAACGGATAGTTTGCCGCTTCCGCACCCGCTTTTGTAATCGCATTAAACAACGTCGATTTGCCCACGTTCGGCAAACCGACGATTCCACATGTCAGAGCCATATTTCCATACCTCCGTAACTAGTCACACTTTCTCCATTATAACAAAAAGAAAATGTGGAGCAACGAACAATCACTTATTTCGTCTTACCCGGGATTTACGTCTCAGGCAAAACAAATGTCTTTACTCTTTTGGAATAACCTGTCGATCATGTATAGTATAGGGAAAACCATGTATTCGCAACTTTCTAATTTCTTACAAACTTATTGGCTTTGTTAAATGTTTGGGACTGCTAAAATTTGGGTTTTTATTAAGAGAGGTAATTGTTCTGGAATACATTATATACATGGATGAATCAGCTAAGGAAGGCCGTTATTACGGAAACTTTTATGGGAGAGCACTCGTTTGTTCAACTGATTTTAAATATGTTGTTGATCAGATTACGTTAAAGAAAAACGAGTTAAATTTGTTTAACGAAGTAAAGTGGCAATGCGTAACAACCAACTATCTTGACAAATACATTGCGCTGATAGATCTATTCTTTATCTTATCCAGTCGGATATTGTAAAAATGCGCGTTATGTTTACACACAACTATCGACGAGTAATTAATTTAACGAAAGACCAGCGTGATAGCACGTTTTTACGATTGTATTATCAATTTTTTAAGTACGCATTTGGTTTGCCGTATGGAAAACGAACCATTGCAAAGGAAAAGTTATATAAGCATATCAATAAACGTATTCGAGAAATATACCCAAATTTTAATATTGGAATCTCTGCAGGTACAAAGAACATTCATGATCGTTGGTTACACCCATATAGACATTGGTTATTTGTACCAAGCCAACATAAAATAGCACCGGAGTACACAAAAAAGAAAATGAATTAGACCCGATTGCCCCTCCGCAATGGCCCAAGTGGAACTTGAGCGTTCGGGGCAGACAGGGTCCTCTGTCAGTTTAAATATATTCAATATTGCCAAAATGTCAAACTTTAAAAAGAGGTGACAGAATGCCAAAAGCAGATAAAGGGCTGCGTCCCGGCTCAATAGCGCCCCTTTTCACATTGCCCGGAGTGGACGGAGAAACATATCGGTTAGAACGGTTTCGCGGTCGACCGGTTCTGCTTTATTTCCTGCGGGGGACCTGGTGACCGAATTGCCGCAAACAACTCGCGCAGTTGCGTGACCATGCCGCAAAGTATCAAGAACTCGGTGTTTCCATTCTCGTCATTGCCGGACAAAAAATCGAATCGGCGCGCCAATGGCTATCCCAACATCCGTTGCCGTTCCCGTTCCTGGTTGAAGCTGACCGATCGGTAATCATATCGTTTGATGTGTATAACCCCATTCATATTGATGCGTTTCGGATTGCCCATCCCAGTATGTTTTTGATCTCAGCGGACGGTAAAATTGTATATGCCTACGTTGGCAAAAACCAGAGAGATCGCCCTACTGACGAGGAAACCTACCTGCAGGTACATCAATTGTTGGCCGATACATTTATCGAATAGCGGGCAGCCTTTGGCACGGGAAGCAAAAGAGGCCCGCCCGGGCCTCTACCTTTCCCTCTTTATCTTGCATAAACGGTGTTCTTCTTGCCGCTTTTCTGTTTGCTGCCTGTTCGGGCTGTTGCCCCATATGGCTTCTTATGAGTACCGCTTCCTCTGCGCTGCTGTCTGCCCCCGCCGGTTTCTTTCGCTCGTTTTCTGAGTACCGGCCTTTCGGCTGTCAATTTGACAGGTGCTTCGTTTGTTTCTTTTGTTAAAATCTTCAGAGCCGCAGATACGATTTGTATAGAATCATGCTGTTCCAACATTTCTTCCGCCAAACTTTTATATCCGCCAAGATCCTCGGACGAGATCGTATTCTGCAGTTGTTCCATAGCGAGCCGCTGTTTTCCTATACGTGCCTCTGCAATGGTAGGCAACGGCCGCTTTTCAATTTTTCGTTTGGTGACTTTTTCGATTAAATGCAGATGATCGATTTCACGCGGCGTAACAAATGTGCTTGCGATACCGCTTTTGCCTGCCCGGCCTGTTCGTCCGATCCGGTGCACATAACTGTCCACATCTTGCGGAATATCAAAATTATAAACATGTGTAACGCCTGATACATCCAAACCTCGTGCCGCCACGTCAGTCGCCACCAAGATTTCGACAGCTCCGTCACGGAACTTTCTCATTACCGTATCACGCTGGCGTTGACTGAGATCGCCGTGCAGGCCGTCCGCTTGATAACCGCGCGTAATCAGCGCATTCATCAGTTCGTCCACTCGTCTTTTGGTACGCCCAAACACAATGGCCAGTTCCGGATTTTGTATGTCCAACAGGCGTGTCAAAGCATCCAATTTTTTGCTTTCCGGTACCTCATAATAAACTTGTTCAATGCTGGGTACCGTCACTTCCTGGGCTTTCACAGACACCGTCTTGATATCTTTCATGAATTTTTTAGCCAGTTCTTTAACCGCGCCTTTCATAGTGGCGGAAAACAGCAGCGTCTGTCGATCAACGGGACATTGCTCAAGAATCTTTTCGATATCCTCGATAAATCCCATGTCCAACATTTCATCCGCCTCATCCAAAACGACCATCGAAACGTCCCTCAAACGGACAGTTCGCCGATTTAGATGATCAATTAATCGCCCCGGGGTTGCAATGATCACATGCGGCCGATTTTTTAAAGCTTTGATTTGTCTTTCAATATCTTGTCCGCCGTAAACGGGGAGCGTCCGAACACCTTTATAACTTCCCACTTTGCGAATTTCTTCCGCTACTTGAATGCATAACTCACGAGTAGGAGTTATGATAAGACCTTGTACTGTATCATGCTCGGTATCTACTTTCTCCACCATCGGAATGGAAAAAGCGACCGTTTTTCCTGACCCTGTTTGGGCTTGACCAATCATATCCCGGCCTGCAAATGCAATCGGAATCGCTTCTGCTTGAATTGCAGTTGCAGATTCAAATCCTGCTTCCGACAATGCTCTCAAAACCGGTTCACTAATATGTAGATCTTCAAACCTCAAGTATGTCACCTCATCTTCTCTTGTTTTCAGAATGCCTTATCTACAACGGTTATCTTTGACCACAAAGAAAAAAAATAACCCATTTGGTTGACTCCCAAATGGGTGAGTTTTCCAATGTTTTATAGTTTGGTTACGTTAGCCGCTTGCGGACCACGATTTCCTTCCACAATTTCAAAGCTGACACGTTGACCCTCTTCTAAGCTTTTGAATCCATCCTCGTTAATCGCACTAAAGTGAACAAATACATCGTTGCCTTCTTCTGTAGCGATGAATCCATACCCTTTTTCTGCACTAAACCATTTCACTGTTCCTTGTTGCATTGCAAAAATCCTCCCACACAACCACAATCGGGTTTAAAAATTTTCATTTGCTCAAATCCCGATTTTGATGCAGATAAACCTGACCCTTTCAAAAGCAAAAATTTGATGCAAATGCGTCTTACTGACTGACTCCATTATACCAACTTTGAAGTAACTGTCAAATGATTTGTCAAGAGGATTTATTCAAACTCTGGTAAAATTGTCAGATTGCCACCTATTTCCGGCTTTCCGTCACCGGCAGATCGCTCAATATACCAATTGCCTTCTTCATCAATACTCGTAAGAGAGTCAAACCCCCCTTTCGCTGCAAACCGTTTCGCTTCTTCAATTCCCAATATACGGCCGGTATGCGTTTTTATTTTTGAGATGTTTCCCGCATCATCTTTTTGGATGGCAACAATTTTTTCACCGATCATGGAATCCTCCTGATTTACCGGGATTTGCCTTATATATCATGCACAACCAGACCGGTATTTATAAAATATCCATCTTCCCTGGATCTGCTTGCCGAATTACCTTTCGCATCTGCCGCTCAAATTGACTTCGCGGAATCATCACGCTGCGGTCACATTTTACGCATTTCATGCGGATATCTGCCCCCATGCGGATAATTTGCCATTCGTTTGCTCCGCAAGGATGAGATTTTTTCATCATCACCACATCACCCAATGAAAACTGTTTCCGTTCCATCTGCCGCCTCCTGAAACTGAGGATCCTTGGTTTTACTGCATGCTTTGTCCCTGTTCCCTGTTTATCTTTTTTTCCTGCCGGTCACGACTGGGCAAGGTAACCAATCGCGGATAAGCAATTTCAATTCCTTTACGGTCAAGCCCCGTTTTGATTCGTGCCCGTAACTGTCTGCCGACCGACCAATGTTTTGTCGGTCTGCATTCTGCAGAAATGCGAAAAATCACTTCATTTGGACTTAGGTTCTGTACGCCCAAAATCTCAGGTGTTTTCACAATGTCTGCGATTTCCTGTTCCGCCTCTTTCAAAATTTCTGTTAATGCCCCGGTCACTTCCGATATTTCTTCTTCATAAGCGACTCCTACATCTACAATCGCTATGCTGTTTCCTACAGAGTAATTTGTAACTTCCGTAATATTGCCGTTTGGAATAATAAAAACTTCGCCGTTCATGCCTTTAATTTTTGTAATTCGAAGTCCAATTTCCACTACCGTTCCCATATACTTTCCTGACACTTCGATCATATCTCCGACACTGTACCAATCTTCAAACACTAAAAAAAATCCGGATATTACATCTTTCACCAAGGACTGGGCCCCAAAACCGACGGCCAATCCAACTACCCCCGCGCCCGCCAAAACAGGCCCCAAATTAACTCCGATTTGTTGCAGTACCGTCAGTAACGCTACAAAATAAATGACATAGGTAGCGGTGTTTTTCATTAAACTTTTGGCTGTTTCCGACCGTCTTTGTGAGATTTTTAGATGGTCCCGTTTGCGGAATATTTTCTCGACCCCAAATTTTAAAATCGCAACCGATACACGGGCCAGAATCAGGATCAAGACGATTTTAAAGATCGTAACTCCGACTTCAATCCAAATATTATCATGCGCATTCAGATAACTTGTCCATTTCGCGTATACGTCCCTGATCCACATACCGTATTGATTTCTCCTTTCCCTAGAATACCTTTTTCCCATCTTATCACATTCGAGCGATTCTTCCCCACCTATAAAAAGGGCTTCTACCGAAACGTGTTTAAACAAAACTTGGCTTCGCCAAGCCTCTGGCGCGGACGAGGGACAGAAGATGTGTTAAAAACGCATGACAAATTGTATTACATTTGTAACTATCACCGATTGCCCAATTAACTGGTCAAGCGCTTCCCAACCCTTAACCCAAGATAAAAGTCCTAAACAATCCACCAGATATGCGGCTCCCGCACTCCCAATACAGAATCCGATCAGAGAACCTGCGATACGGGAACCCACCCTTACGTTTGTTTCCTCCCATAACGTCTCATACACCTTCAAAATCATCCGAATTCCAATCCATACACTGCACGCTGCCACACCCACAACAATCAGGTGATAGAGTTTGTCGGCCGGCCCCTCTCCCCCCGCACTTAAACCTATGCTTGTTGGCACCGCCTGCATGTGGTCCTGCATCCATTTTCTTAAATCCCATGCCCATGAACCGTCTACCAGCCTATCTTTGATGAACGGGACGGTGAACAATACGACTGCAATGGCACTCCCGATACCCATACAGCCTACCATGGAACGATATGCGCCTCTTTGCCATCCGTTTACGGTTGACCACGACAGTAAACAGATGATCAGCAAGTCCATCATCTCAATTCCTTCTCCCGCATATAATGTATGACCGAATCATATATTGCTGTATCCACTTTATAGTTATTTCGTTCCGGCAAGTATAGAACTCTTGTTTTTTCCACAAACTGACTGATAGAAAATCTTATTGGGGGAAGATTGGATGCCAGCTTTTAAAATAAATCATGCAATACCTGATGCGTCAGATCAGATCCGTAACCAGATTATCAATCTACTTTCTGAAACCGTTTCAAATCGTCCTTTATTAGTGGTTTGTATCGGAACTGATCGGTCTACAGGCGATTCCTTGGGACCATTAGCCGGGAGTCGGCTGCAAACTCTTTTACCTGACGGTGATTGCCCCGTATACGGAACGTTAGAGAATCCCGTACACGCCGTTAATCTCGCTGACACCCTCCAGTCCATTCAACAGCTTTATCACAACCCTTGCATCATTGCGATTGACGCTTGCCTTGGTCAGCTTAACTCGGTTGGCATGATTTCTGTCGCATCGGGTCCTTTGCGCCCAGGTGCCGGTGTCAACAAAAATCTGCCTGAGATTGGCGATCTACATATTACCGGTATTGTCAATGTCGGCGGCTTTATGGAATACTTCGTTCTACAGAACACAAGGCTTTCCTTAGTCATGAAAATGGCAGAATGCATTGCGCAAACGTTGGCGGAAACTCTGCCTGTTTTCTTGCCTGCTGCCAATAGGAAAGATACACGGTATAAGCCGGTTCGATTTGAAACAAACTACCTTCGTTAATACCAACCGGCTGCCATTGCCGGACTGGAGAGCAGCGGTACGATGTCAATCCCCTAACTTAACCTAATATTTGTCGTACCCATTTTTTTGGGGGAGGTGCAGCTAAAGAAGGCAACACCAAACTAAGCCCACCCCACCTTGAATTCCTGTTATTGCCATTTTATTCAAGGAACGGGTGTCCTTGCAGATCTTTGGTATGTCTACGCGTGTTGTCGGATCCCTCCTTCGGGCACGTAAAGTCGATTGGTCTTCAGCAGATAAAAGACCAATCTCATCAGTTTACGGGCTGTGAGCGCAAGGACTCGTCCCTCGGCAAACTCTTTTGGCTCCGCTTTCTTCTTGGCGTAGTACTCGGCAAAAACAGGGTCGTGCACCCGAACGCTGTTTGCCGCCTCGATCATGTAGTACTTGAGATAGCGGTTGCCGGAAAGAATCAGCCGGGTTCGGTTTGCTGTAAATTTCCCGGACTGGTGAACGGTCCAAGCCAGCCCTGCGTATTTCGCTGCTTCCTTATGGCTTTTGAACTGGCGTACATCCAGTTCGGCCACTATTCCGGAAGCAAAGATGGGACCGATGCCGGGGATGGAATCCAGCGTTTGCGGAATCGTCGCCAAGTAATCTTCAATCCCTTTGCGAAGCGCCTTCAGCTGCTCCTGTACTGTGCGAATCACGCGGATGCTGAAAGCCATAGCGAGATTGACAGAGTCCGCCATCACTTGCGCCAATCGATACGAAGAGCGGGCAGCCTTTTGGAAGGAACGGGCGACCGCCTCAGGATCGTCGAACCGGTTCTTGCCGTGCTTCACAAGGAAGTCGACGATAAGACTGGGATTGAAGAGGTACACATTCTTACGGCGGACGCCGAAATCAAAGTGACGTTGGATGTACATGGCGGCATGGGTCAAATAACAGCCCGTGTGCTCAAGGCCAAAGAGAACTTCTTCCGCGTGGTGTTTCTGCACCAGCTTGGTGATGCGATCCTGAAACTCCAGGATTCCAGGGCGATTGTTGGTGACGGTGAAAGGGCTAACAGCTCGTTTCTCATCGTCCCGGGTCAAACAGCAAACCGAATGGCTTCGCTGCCTACATCAATTCCGACAAACAGGGGAGAGGGCATGGCAATCACCTCCTTCGGTTGGAATGAAGATGCCTACGACCTTGGGATGTCCCTGGGAAACCCATGAACGACAGCCTTGCGAGCTATTGGAATACACCGGGGGCCATCGGTGCACATGCCTCCCTCTGCGGGAGGTAACGGAACATTCCCTTGGTAGACACCTGCGGCTATTTTCCCAAAGACAGCCCAAGGTCCTAAACATCTCTAACTGGCATTCAATTGCTAAAGCGATCGCTAGGAAAATGCTCCCGCGCTTCGCTTGGGCTACATCCAGCAACTACGTCATGGTTATGTAAACAAAATGGGCAGCTGCTCTTACTATACAAGGAGGAATTGTGATGAATCGGATTGCAGTCGAAGCAAATTTATCACCTGTTCATGAATATCTGAAAAACCAAGGATGTCAAGTGGATACCCTGGATGCGGATCATTTGGGTGCAAATAACCAGTATTCGGCCATTGTAATTTCAGGCACTGATCAAAATTTGATGGGGATCCAAAACGTAGCTCAAAACTGTCCGGTGATCAATGCTTCCGGCCTGTCTCCGCAGCAAGTTTACGAACGCATTCAACAACTGCAATAAGTTTTGTGGATACCACGAAACATACAAATTCCGATCAATCAAGAAAAGCATCCCCTTGAAAAACCGAGGGGATGCGCTCTTTAGATCGGGCGTACATCCGTAATTCTGTACTCAATCCCGTGAATGCCTTTGTAATATTCGGGGTACATTTCCCCTCCGCACTGTTCACAGGAGAAGCGCGGCGCCACCGATTCGTCTCCTAAATCCATCGCATCAAAGTCTCGTACGACCGACAAAGGGATCTCTTCATGCGTATCGCAATCCAAGCAGATGTAGTTGACCACCTTGTTCTTTCTTTCCCTGGTGTTTGCTTTCTTTTTCTTTTTTCCTTTCTTGCCGTGTTTGGAAACCGGACACATCCTCAATCATTTCCTCCAATCTCTTTCTCGCCGTCTCACAAACGGCATACTTCACCTTTAACCTTCCGTCTTGAATACACACTTCTCCCTTATACTCTAAATACTCTTGTTTAGATTTTGGGCATGCCAACGGATCGGCCCCCCAACTCAAGAACATTTTCTCTCTCCACCGAACCGTTACCCGCTTCTCCCTCGCTAGCTTCTGCAATCACGTTTTCGTCCGTTCCCACCACGCCTCGATCCGTTCCATCCACATTTTTTCGAACGCCTTGGGCGCATGCACATAAAACCCATCCGGATTTTCTCGATAGGCCTCATTCAGTAACTTTCGGTATTTCTTTCTCTCTCTTGGGTTCAAAGGTATGCAGTCCCATCACAATTCCAATGGTCACCTTGTAACGATCCAAAAACCAATCTTGCAGAAGTTTGGCTGCTTCATCCATGAATGCTTTTAGCATCTCTCTTTTGAGACAAAACAAGGACCACAGTCGCTCATCCATGGTGAATACAACATGGCGCTGGGGAACCGTAGGCAACTCCTGCTCCATCACCTTGCTCCACTCTTCCGTTTCCCCGTTGGAGTACGTCGTACAAAAGCGCCCTTACACCGGTACGGCACAAATTTCATATGTCCGCACCCTTCACAGGCAAACAGCTTGAACCGTTCCTCCAAACTTACTCAAATCTACACATAGGTAGCTTTGACGTTGAATTCCTGCTTCGTTGAGGCTGCCCCTGTGTTAGCAGGTCTTACGCTCTCTCCACAGGCTGTCGCCGTGGAACTCACGGCCAATTTCATCAGATTCCTTGCAGCATTCAAGTCTCGATCATGATGGGTTCCGCACTCAGGGCATGTCCACTCGCGTATCGACAGTGGCATGTCCTCTTCCTTTGTGCCACAATCTGAGCATGCCTTGCTCGATGCAAACCACCTGTCTGCGACAATCACCCGTCCGCCTCGCATCGCCGTCTTATACTCCAACTGCCTGCGAAATTCATGAAAACCCATGTCGCCAACCGCTCGCGCCAAGCGATGATTCGTCATCATACCTTTGACGTTTAGGTCCTCGATCACGATCACGCCATATTGGCTCGCCAGGTTGGTCGTCAGCTTGTGCAACTCATCATGGCGAATGTTGGCGATCCGCACGTGGAGCTTCGCTAATTTCTGTTTCGCCTTCGCTCTGTTCTTTGAACCTTTTTGCTTACGCGATAGAGAGCGGGACAGACGGCGCAACCGTTTCAAAAGAGTCTTATGCGGCTTCGCGCCTGTCACCATCGTCCCGTCCGACAAGGTGGCAAGACGATTGATTCCCAAATCCACACCGACGATGGCTTGGCTTTCGCTCATCGGCGGTACGTCTTCGGTGTCTACCGTAATACTGACAAACCACTTGCCCGCCTTACGCGAAATGGTGGCGGACATGATTTTGCCGGAAAACCTCAACGCTTCCCGCATCCGTACCCAACCAAGATTCGGGATGCGGATTCGCTTGCCACTGACCGCAAACTGATCGTTGGTCAACGTAAAACTGTCATGGACGCCTTTCTTTTTGAATGTGGGATACTTCGCGCGACCAGAAAAAAAGTTCTTGAACGCCTGCCCCAAATGGATGATTGCCATTTGCGGGGCGTTTTTCGTCACTTCGAGCATCCACGGAAACTGATCTCTTTTAATCAAGTTCAGTTGACGGCGAAGTGACGCTTCTGTCGGCTTTTCACCTGCTTCATACTGTCGCTTCCATTCTGCCAAGCCCCAATTGAAGGCAAAGCGAGCCACACCACACGCTTTTGCGAAGTAGGTGGACTGCTTGTTATTCGGTTGAAGCGCAATCTTATGGCTTCTCAGCATCCTCAACCACCCGCTTCATCCCTTCTATGAGCTTCTGGTTCTTGCGTGAACGCGAACCGTAGAGCCGTGCAGAAAACACCGTGATAATCTCCAAAACATCCTTGGCAAGATCTTCTTCAAACGTAGTGTCTTCGCCCTGGTTGAGAATCACCACTTCCACCTCTTTCGCCTCACAAATGGCGAAGACCAGCTCCGCACCAAAACGAAGGAGGCGATCTTTGTGTGTGATGACCAGTCTGCCTACTTCGTCCTGCAAGATGGCGTGTAAGAGGCGTTTCAAACCTTTTTTGTGGTAGTTCATTCCCGATCCAAGGTCAGAAACCACTTCAAACGTCCACCCTTGCGAAGCGCAGTACATTTCAAGGACTTGTTTCTGTCGCTCCAAATCCTCTTTCTGATCGTGGCTTGATACTCTGGCATAGGCCACGGTTGTTCTGTCGCTGCGCTGAAGCCGGAACAATTCAGGCCGCAGTTTCACAAGATCGTATCGCCGATGGCCGCCGGGGGTAATTTCATCCGGTTGCAAACGGCCTTCTTTTTCCCATCGCCGGAGTGTTGTAATCGATACTCCCAACACCTTTGAAGCTTCGCCTATCGTTACTAATCTGTACATATTGATAGTATACAGTCAGTTTTAGGCAGAATCAATGTTTACAGTTCAAGCCCTCCATGCATGGTTCCGCAAATACGAAACTTTTCCACTTCCGTGATTACTTGTGGACGAATTCGTTTCCCATGTGTGGCAGCAAACCGTTCCCCATGTCGATGTTCGTCAAAGAATATTCGTTTCAACTCGTTCGTCTCCACTTGAATATCCATACTCTTTACTTCAACAAAGAAAGGGAAATCCCTTGAATCACAAGAGACTTCCCCTCAGGAAATTTTATACATTCTTACAGTTTCAAAAAAAGCGCCGCTTGGCGCTTTTTATTTGTTTCTCTCCAGGTTTTGAACGGCCCGTTGTACCGCTTCTTTTTCTTCGTCTGTCATTTTATAGGAAGAATCCCCATTCTCAATCGGCTTAGCGAAAATCCTGGAATCTTCTCTGCCAAACAAACTTGTTAGCACAAAACCGTTTTTTTCTCGATTTAACAGTGCGATTGAAAAACTCAAATCGCTTCCCACATCGTTAAATGCGTTATATCGTACGATTCCCACCGGCCCTAAACTTTTTTCAATATCTTTCTGCACTTGTGAATGTTCCCCTTGAACTGTCTCAACTTTCGTTTGCAATTCCTTCAACTTCTCCATTTGTTTAAAAATCAATTCCTCTAGGTTGGATTTATCAACACCCCGCATCAACTGGCGATATCTTTTGTGAAGTTGGTTGAGTCGAACCGTGTTTATAATAAAGAAAAAAAGTGCTAGCACCAAGAGACCAACTAATACGAGTACAATTGTTTCAAGATTATCCAAAATCAATTGCCGGTAATCCAACATTTCGGAATGACTCCTTCCCAGTATAACATCGCGAACAACGATATTTTATCATATTATGCTGTGCTGCTTCTATGGTCCCCGGACCTATCTATACATGAACCATTTGATTGCTCCTGCAACAAAAATAGCAGGCAGCAGATTTCCTACGTTAATTTTTTTGATATCCAGTATCTGAATCGCTATGCCCATAATCAGTACTCCACCAGTTGCTGACATCATCGTAACGACTGGATCCGATAAAACGGTTTTTACCCATTCCGCCGATATCGCAATAATCCCTTGATAAACGAAAACTGGAATCGCTGCAAGCAGTACCCCCACACCCATCGTAGATGTAAATATGATTGAAGACAGCCCATCCAGTACGGATTTTGTATACAAGATCGAATGATTTTGGTTTAAACCGCTTTCCAACGCACCTACAACAGCCATTGCACCCACGCAATAAAGAAGTGAAGCAAAGACAAATGATTCTGCTACTTTTCCTCCGCCAAGACGAGTCATTTTGCGCTCGGCAAACTTACCGATCTGCTCCAACTTTCCTTCAATATCAATCCACTCGCCCAGCAAAGCACCGACCACCAAGGATATTATCACCCAAAACAGATCATTACCTGCCTCAAACGCCATCTTTGCTCCTATTACAAAAACAGCCAGTCCCATCCCCTGCAAGATGGTCTGTTTCATCCGCTCCGGAATCCGTCGAAAAACCATTCCTAAAAATGATCCCACGATAATAGCGGCAACATTGACTAAGGTTCCCAAAAGCGCCATTCTTTACTTCCTTTCAGTTGATGATATCTTTTAATGCATGGACCAACTCTTTTACATCCTCCTCCGAATTGAAATATCCAAAACTTACACGCACCAACCCCCCCTGCTCACTCGTTCCCAGACTGTCATGGGCTAATGGTGAACAGTGCAACCCGGCCCGGACTGCAATCTGATAATGTGCATCAAGAATAAACCCGATCTCGTTCGCATCAAATCCTTCCACAGCAAACGAAACGATCGGACATTGAAATTCGTTTTTCTCCCATCCATACACTGCGATCGAGGGAATCGCAGCCAATTCATCCACCAAATAATTGGCCAACTGTTGTTCATGTTGTTGAATTTGTTGCAACCCTGTCTGCTCAATAAAATTGACACCTGCGCCCAATCCGGCAATTCCCACCGTGTTACGGGTGCCGCTCTCAAAACGTTCCGGCCGAATTGGGGGTTGATCAATTAACTCTGAATAGCCGCCTGTTCCACCATGCAATAAAGGAACGAGATCCAATTCAGGATGAACATAAAGTCCTCCTGTTCCCTGTGGCCCGTATAAACTTTTATGACCGGTAAAGGCAAGCAGGTCAATCTTCATCGAATCCACATCAATCGAACAAAATCCTGCCGTTTGCGAAGCGTCTACCAGCAGTCTGATTCCATGCCTGCTGGTTATTTCACCAATCATCTCGATTGGCAGAATCGTACCTGTCACATTAGAGGCGTGTGTCACAGCAACCAATTTGGTATTCTCACGAAACGATTGTTCCAAAAGATCAGCATGCAAGTCTTTCCCTGTATGGATGTTTAGATATGTAACTTCAACGCCTTTTGCCTTGAGAAATTCAAGCGGTCGTCGAATCGAATTGTGTTCCAAGCTTGTCGTAAGAACATGGTCTCCCGGTTTAAGAAACCCCTTCAGTGCAAGGTTTGTTGATTCGGTCGCATTTTGTGTAAACACAATATCGTTCGGATTCTTAACATGAAACAACTTTGCAATTCGCGCTCTCGTTTCGAAAATTTTTTCTGCTGCTTTCGCTGCCAGTTGATGTCCGCTGCGCCCGGGATTGGCTGCATAATTCAGCAGCACTTCTTCCATTGATTTTACTACCTGTGGCGGTTTTGGCCATGATGATGCCGCGTTGTCTAAATAGATCATTTTTTATCCCCCACTGATCCACTGATTCAAAATATATAAATTTCCTAACAGGTAATGAAAAAGGCTTCTACCGAAGCATATTCAACGATGAAGCGGCGCCTATTAAAGGAACCCTTTTTCGACAGCCGAAAGTATAAAAATGGTGATGTAATATCACATTTTATACTTTCTAAGCTGTTGAAAAATCCGCTTTCGCCAAGCCTCTGGCCAAAGTTACACCCACCGAAGTGACAAGTACTTTCACTCACCAGTATTATGTTACGCTAGGGCACCGAAGGTGCCTAGTCGTGCCTTGCGGTTGGGACCCATGCACTTATACAATTGTACACTTCTACGTTATACTTTCCAATTGTGCAAGATAGAACGGAGAGGTTTTCCCTCTCCGCTTTTTATACCTTCTATTCACCTATCAAGTTTAGGATGCGTTCCAAATCTTCCAGCGAGAAATAATCGATTTCAATTTTTCCCCGTTTTTTGCCAGGATGAATTTTGACTGATGTTCCTAGACTGCTTCGAAACTTTTCTTCATACTGTTTAATCACTTTATTTTCTTCCGGTTTCTTCTTTTTTGTTTCACGTGAAACATTCTGCGTTAGTTGATTCACCATCTGCTCTACAACACGAACACTTAAATCTTGATCGACAATTTTTTTAGCGAGAGCAATCTTCTGCTCGTTGCTTTCCAATCCAAGCACGGCTCTTGCATGGCCCATCGAGATTGTTCCACGTGAAACATGATCACGAATTACCGGTGGGAGATTAAGCAAGCGGAGGAAATTAGCCACATGCGATCGGCTTTGTCCAACCTTTTTAGCCAACTCTTCCTGAGTCAGCTCAAATTTCTCCATAATATTATGATACGCTTCGGCTACTTCCATCGGATTTAAATCTTCACGCTGCAGATTTTCAATGAGAGCAATTTCAGTCATTTGCCTGTCATCAAACTCTTTTACAACAACAGGGACTTCTGTCAGCCCCGCCAGATTCGCAGCGCGCCATCTGCGTTCCCCAGCCACAATCTCATATCCGCGAAAGCTCTTCCGAACAATGATAGGTTGTATAATGCCGTGTTGTTTGATCGATTCCGTTAACTCATTCAATTTTTCCTGGTTAAACTCTTTGCGCGGTTGATACGGGTTAGGCCTTAAATCATCAATACTCGCCTGCACAATCGTATCATCTGCGCCAATCTGCGGCAGCAACGCTTCCAGTCCTTTGCCTAGACGTTTAGACATCAACCCGCCACTTCCTTTGCCAAGTCCATGTAAACTTCTGCGCCGCGTGAACGAGGATCATAAGAAATAATCGGTTGTCCATGACTGGGCGCTTCACTAAGCCGAACATTGCGGGGAATAATCGTCTGGTACACCTTTTCACGAAAATATTTCTTAACATCTTCAATAACCTGAATGCCCAGATTGGTTCTTGCGTCCAACATAGTTAAGACAACACCTTCAATTTCCAATTTGGTGTTGAGATGTTTCTGCACAAGACGAATCGTATTAAGTAATTGACTTAAGCCTTCCAGAGCATAATATTCACATTGTATGGGTATCAAAACAGAATCTGCTGCGGTCAACGCATTTATTGTCAAAAGACCGAGAGATGGGGGGCAATCAATGATAATGTAATCGTATTTGCTTTTCAGTGGCTGCAGTGCTTTCCGAAGACGCACTTCACGGGAGATGGTCGGAACCAGTTCAATCTCAGCCCCTGCAAGTTGAATCGTTGCAGGTATGATATGAAGACTTTCTATTTCGGTGGAGCGGATCGCTTCTTGCGCACTTACATCATTTATTAATACATCGTAGATGCAATTTTCTACATCTGCTTTGTTGACCCCAACCCCACTTGTCGTATTTCCTTGCGGGTCGATGTCAATCAAAAGAGCGCGTTTACCCAAAGCGGCTAGGCATGCACCGAGGTTTACGGCAGTCGTTGTTTTCCCAACTCCGCCTTTTTGATTTGCTACTGCGATTATTCTCGCCAAGAAGCTTCACCTCGTTAGACTATGATTCTCGTAAATTTTATTTTACAAGATAGAATACAAAAAAGAAACCGCCGCAGGTAAACGACATTCGAATTTTTAAACCTACCCGGCAATCAATCCCTAAAAACAGATGGAACAACAGCCGTAAAATTTAATCAGAAAACTTATTTTGGCACGCGGATCACAATTTGATAGTAATCAGCATGATCATGTTCTTCCGTTTCCAATGAAATTCCTGTTTTTCGAATCATATCCATCGATTGCCGAATCGTATTCAGGGCCAATCGGACATCTTTTGAAAAAGAAACTTTGCGCGCTTTCTTTTTCGGATTTTCCATTTCAAGCAGCTTTTCAATCCGAAGTTCTGTCTGCTTCACGTTCCACTGTTTATCAATCACTTCGGCCAGTACTTTTAGCTGTAATTCAGCAGTGGGAAGCGACAACATCGCTCTTGCGTGACGTTCTGTAATTTGCCTGGTGAGAAGCGCTTGATGTACTTCTTCCGGCAAATTCAGCAAACGAAGTTTGTTAGCAACAGTTGACTGTGCTTTGCCAAGACGTTGTGCCAGGCTTTCCTGCGTAAGCCCGTGCAGCTCCTGCAGCTTTTGATAGGCGTAAGCTTCTTCAATAGCCGACAAGCCCTCACGTTGCAGATTTTCAATCAACGCCACAGAGGCTGCCTGAACATCACTTAGCTCTCTAACAATCGCCGGTATCTGGTTAAGACCCAATTTTTTGGCAGCACGCCAACGACGCTCGCCTGCAATCAGTTCATATCCCGAACCGTTGCGGCGAACGACAATGGGTTGAATCAAACCATGTGTCCGGATCGTCTGACTTAATTCGTCAATTCTTTCATCATCAAAAACGGACCGTGGCTGATAGCGATTCGGTTGAATAGAATCGATCGGCAGCTGCTTCACTTCTTCCGACCCTGCTCCGCTCAGCTCCTTATCCGCAATGCCAAAAATCCTCGATAATTGATCTTTCATCGCCATTCCCCCACAGGATATTTCCCGAGAAAACTTTCTATGTTTGCAGGTAATTATTCGCGGTACCAATCTAAAGTTCCTTCTTATACAATTGGTTTTTTCGCGGGTGTTCCCGCTTTGCGGGGATATGCTTTCGGTGTTGGACGGATCTTTTTAATCGCAATGATAGTGCGTTTACCCTCGATTTGAGAGATGTCGAATGTGCGAATACTGTGCAGTTTCCCCCCCAACGTCTCCAACGCTTTTGCTGATTCCTGCAATTCCGCTTCCCCGTCCGGGCCTTTCATCGCAAAGAAATATCCCCCCGTCTTGACGAACGGCAAACAAAACTCCAACAACACCGGTAACCGGGCAAGCGCACGAGCCGTAACCTGGTGGAACGATTCACGCCATTTTGGATCCCTTCCATAATCCTCCGCCCGGCCGTGGACGGCGGAAAAATTCGGGAGATGCAGCTCTTTGAACAACTCCTGCAAAAAAGAAATCCGCTTCTGCAGCGAATCCAGCACTGTGACTTTTAAATCCGGGCATAAAATCTGTAGAGGCACCGACGGAAAGCCTGCCCCCGCCCCCACATCCAGCAGATCGGCAGAACGGTCAAATTCCGGTACTGTCAACAAAGTCACCGAATCATAAAAGTGTTTCCAATACACAGCAGATTGCTCTGTAATGGCGGTCAGATTGATTCGTTCATTCCATTCCACCAACAGTTCGTAATAACGTGCAAAGCGGGCAAGGTCCCCCTTACCCACTTCTATACCGATCTCAGATTGAATTTCTTTCGCAAATTGGTCAAATAACAGTTGGCTCATGCGCCGGCGCTCCTTTTAATCTTACTTTCCAGCCAGACCAGCAAAATCGAAATATCCGCCGGATTTACACCCGAAATACGTGATGCTTGACCAATTGAACGAGGTCGTATTTTAGCCAACTTTTCTTTTGCCTCAGAAGACAAACCCTGCACCTCATGATAGTCGATATGATCCGGAATCAGCCGCGCTTCCAGCTTCTTTTGCCGTTCAATCTGCTGTGTTTGCTTCTCAATATACCCTGCGTATTTAATCTGGATTTCAACCTGCTCCGCTACTTCCGGATGCACGGTTTGCGGAGCTGGCGCAATTTCCTGGATCGATTTGTAATCGATCTCCGGCCGCTTTAACAGCTGGTCCAATGTGACAGCTTGATCTTTATCGAGCGGATGGGTCTCTTTTTGAATCAAAAACAGGTTGATCTCATCCGCTTTAAACCGGATCGATTTCAAACGGCTTATCTCGTTTTGGATTCCCTCTTTCTTTCTCAGGAATCGTTCAAACCGTCGATCGGACACCAACCCTATGCGGTGACCGATCTCCATCAAACGCAAATCAGCATTGTCGTTGCGCAGAATCAAACGGTATTCAGCCCTGGAGGTTAACAGCCGATAAGGTTCGTTTGTTCCTTTCGTAACCAAATCATCGATCATGACGCCAATGTATGCGTCCGCCCGTCCCAAAATCACAGGCTCACGATCAAGGGCGCCCAAAGCCGCATTAATTCCCGCCATAATCCCCTGTCCTGCCGCTTCTTCATATCCGGACGTACCGTTAATTTGTCCGGCTGTATACAACCCACTGATCGCTTTTGATTCAAGCGTAAGCTTCAATTGCGTTGGCAAAATCGCATCATACTCGATCGCATAACCGGGCCGCATCATTTCCACATTCTCCAGCCCGGGAATCGTTCGAAGCATCTGAAACTGTACATCTTCCGGCAAGGAGGTAGAGAACCCCTGAACGTACCATTCTGCCGTTTTCTTTCCTTCCGGTTCCAAGAAAATCTGATGGGCAGGTCGATCCGCAAACCGAACCACCTTATCTTCGATAGAAGGACAATAGCGGGGGCCCGTTCCTTTAATATCGCCGGAATACATCGGTGCCCGGTGAAGATTTTCCATAATGATCGAATGAGTGGATTCATTTGTATAGGTCAACCAACACGGGACCTGTTCACGCGGCGCCACATCATCCGAAAAAGAAAAATGCAGCGGTTCCGGATCACCCGGCTGTACGACACATTTATCAAAGTTGATCGAGTTTTTGTTAATGCGCGGCGGGGTTCCCGTCTTAAAGCGGGTTAATTCAAAACCCAAATCCAGTAAAGAATCGGTTAATTTCAAGGAGGGCATTTGACCGTTCGGACCACTTTGATAAGAAACATCGCCAATAATGACGCGGCCTCTTAAATAAGTCCCAGTCGTCAACACAACAGCCTGCGCATGATACTCCGCGCCTGTACGGGTTACAACGCCCTTGATACGTCCGTTTTCAACCAACAACTCTTCCACCATCGCCTGGCGCAATGTCAGATTGGGAGTATGTTCAATTGTTTCTTTCATGGTCAAACTATACAGCGCTTTGTCCGCTTGCGCACGCAATGCGTGTACAGCAGGCCCTTTCCCTGTGTTCAAAAGCCGCATCTGAATATACGTTTTGTCAATATTCGCTGCCATTTCCCCGCCAAGGGCATCAATTTCACGAACCACATTCCCTTTTGCCGGACCGCCAACCGACGGATTGCAGGGCATATAAGCCACCGTATCCAGACTGATATTTAGCAAAAGCGTTTTACATCCTATCCGCGCGGCTGCCAATGCGGCCTCACATCCGGCATGACCGGCACCAATTACAATTACCTGATACTCTCCAGCAAAATACCTCATCACAGACACCCCCGTTCCTGATTACTTACCCAAACAGAATTGGGAAAAAATCTGGTCCAACAGATCTTCCCCCGCCGTTTCCCCAATAATCTCGCCTAAAGTTTCCCACGCTTCCCGAATATCAACCGCTACAAGATCGAGTGTCATCCCGGCCTCCGCCGATTCAATTGCATCCTTAAGCTGACGGTCCGCTTTTTCCAACAGCGAAATATGACGGACATTCGATACATAAGCAGCCTCTTTTCCCTCAATCGAACCGCTCAAAAACAAACTTTCCACTTGCTGTTCAAGCTTTTCCAAACCACTCGTTTCTTTGACAGACATCTCAACAAATATTCCGGAAGAAGCGATGTGCCGGATTTCATCAAGATTCATTCGTCGAGGCAAATCCAATTTGTTCAATATAATAACGGTTGGTTTATTCGCCGTATAGGTCAGCAATTCGCGGTCTGTGTCATCAAGCGGACGGCTGGCGTCCAACATGAAAAGAATGAGATCCGCCTCTTCTAAAGCGCCTCGGCTTCGTTCCACGCCGATTCGTTCCACCACATCTTCTGTCTCCCGAATACCGGCCGTATCGATGATCTGGATCGGGATGCCCCGGATGCTGATCTGTTCTTCCAAAATATCACGCGTGGTTCCCGGGATATCCGTAACAATCGCCCGATCTGTACGGGACAGCAAATTTAAAAGTGACGATTTCCCCACGTTCGGTTTTCCAATAATCACAGTGCGAATTCCTTCCCGGTAAATCCGCCCGGTTCGTGACCCCTGCAAAAGAGACCGGATCTCGTTTCGCATCTCGTTGCCCTGTCGGATAATTTGCCGAATCGCAACATCTTCTACATCATGTTCAGGATAATCGATTGTGACTTCTATATGTGCCATCAATTCAATCATGGTTTGCCGCAAAGAGGCAATCTTTTTGCGTAAAAACCCCTCCACCTGGCGAAAGGCAATTTTCATGGAAGAATCCGTTTTTGAACGGATCAGATCAATGATGGCTTCCGCTTGTGACAAATCAATCCGTCCGTTTAGAAAAGCCCGCTTTGTAAACTCGCCAGGTTCAGCCAATCGAGCACCGGCCCCGAGTACAAGCTGGAGAACCCGTTGAATTACAATGATACCGCCGTGACAACTGATTTCAACCACATCTTCTCTTGTAAAACTCCTTGGTGATCTCATCAGGGAAACCAATACTTCGTCCACCTTTTCACCCGTTTCGGGGACGGTAATATAACCATAATGAAGCGTATGAGAGGCAGCATCCGCCAGTTTTTGTCTGGAGTGAAAAACGGTATCGGCTACTTTGATCGCGTCAGGACCGCTAATTCGAATAACACCAATGCTGCCTTCCCCCAACGCTGTTGCAATTGCTGCTATCGTATCAAACTCTAGCATAGGAATCCCCCAAGAGAATCAACTGACTTTCAAAAAGACAGCTTTTATTTTATCATAATCATTTCCCATTCAGAAAAAAAACCGTCATCTTAGACGGTTGCGGACTACTTTGGAAAAATTGTCACTTTGCGATTCGGTTCCTCACCGACGCTGCGAGTGCCAACCTGTTTATATCCCTGCAGATAGGTATGAATGACTTTTCGTTCATGCGCAGGCATCGGTTCCAATTCAATTTCTTTCCGCTCCCGAATCACCTGCTTTGCCAGGCGGTCCGCCAAACGTTCAAGTGTTTCCTTACGTCGTTGTCTGTATCCTTCTGCATCCAATATAATTCGCAAAAAAGATTTCGAATGTTTATTTGCCACCAAATTGACCAGATACTGCACAGCATCCAATGTCTGACCGCGTTTCCCAATCAGGATGCCGAGTTGTCCTCCTTCAATTTCAAAAAGGTAAAACCCGTCTTTATCCTGACGAACCGTAATTTGCGCATTCAAATTCATGGAACGGACCAGATCATTCAAAAATTGTTCGGCTCTTTCAACCGCCACAGATACATCAACGATTTGATCATCCGGCAACGGGTCAAACACTTCCGGTTTTAAGTCGGCCGTTTCGATTGCCTGCTCAGCTTCTTTAACAACTGCCTCAATCTCCGCTTCACGGGATCCGATCAAGCCAAACAGACCACGCGAGGGTTTCGTCAGAACACGAACATCAATCTGATCTTCAGAAACCCCCAACTTGTCAAGAGCGACCTGAATCGCTTCTTCCACTGTCTTACCGGTGGTCACAACTCGTTTCATTTATTGGCGCCCCCCTGTTTGGCTGCCGCTTGCGGTCGTTTCAAGAAATAGTACTGAATAATGGTCAAAATGTTGCCGAACGCCCAATAAAGCGCGAGAGCAGCCGGAAAAGAAAAACTGAAGAAGAAAATCATGGCCGGCATAATATACATCATCATCTTTTGCTGCGGGTTATTTATATCCATCATTGTCATTCGGGTCTGAATGAATGTGGTAAGCGCAGCCAGCACAGGTAAAATAAAAGTATGATCCGGCTGTCCCAATGGAACTAAACCGAGAAACCTCGCATTCTGAATATCATGGTTATACATGATTGCCTGATAAAGACCAATCAAAATAGGCATTTGCACCAAAATCGGCAGACAACCCGATAGCGGATTTGTTCCTTTCGACTGGAACAACTTCATCATTTCTTGATTCATTCGCTGCGGATCATCTTTATACTTTTCACGAATTTTCGTCATTTCAGGCTGCATTTCCTGCATAACCTTTGAGTGTTTCAACTGCTTGTACACCAATGGAAAAATAATAATTCGTACAATCAATGTAACGACCAAAATCGAAAGGCCATAATCGCCTAGCAGGTGACCGAAATAATCGAGGGCGTCTGAAATCAAACCGACAAACTTCCCCCATATATTTGAACGATTTAATTCACCCATGGGCCTGGCGCCACACCCCGCCGTAACTAAAGCCACTAACATTAAAAGCGAAAAATTGCGAAGTTTTTTCAAAAAAGTCCCCTCCTAGTTCGAACCCCTGCGTTTGCGTTCCGGCACCAAATCGATTCCACCAGGATGCCATGGAGCACACTTTCCTATCCGGATCAACGTCAACCATCCCCCTCGCAACAAACCGTGCTTCTCGATCGCCTCAACGGCATATTCGGAACAAGTTGGGTAAAAACGGCAAGAAGGAGGTTTTAAAGGAGAAATCCATTTGCGATAAAATTGAATCAACAAAATAGGCAAGCGTTTCATTTTCTTATGTATCCCGCTTTGTGCAATAAGTGTGCGAGGTGGCAACAAAAATCGGTGAAATCCAAATCGACTGCAGGCTGTCTGGCAATAATCACAAAATCGACTGACAAAAAGGAATCGATGCCTGACGTTCGAAAAGCCTCCCTGACATATCGTTTGACCTTATTTCGAACCACGGCAATACCTATCTTTTTTGACACCGAAATACCCACCCGGTAATGTTCCAATTGGTTAGGAGCATGATATAAAACCAGGTACCGGTTCGCAACTGACTTGCCTTGTTGAAAAACGCGGCTAAAATCGCGATTATCTTTCAGTCTATGGATTTTATTCATAATTACCTCTCAGTATGACAAAAAAACCGAGCTTTTAAACAGTTAAAAAAAGACCACAAACGAAATTTGTGGCCTTATGCGGACAATACCTTTCTTCCTTTACGGCGACGAGCAGCCAATACTTTACGGCCGTTTTTCGTGCTCATACGTTTACGGAAACCGTGAACTTTCTTACGCTTGCGAACGTTCGGTTGAAACGTCGGTCTCATCTTGACACCCCCTATAGCAAAAAACCATATCTCTCACGAAACAAATGATTTTCCGTCATCCACATACTAGGTAATTATAGACATGTCCAAAGCCAAATGTCAAGGTTATACACATGTGAGTAAATTCCAGATGCCCTCCCCTGAATATCCACAAATTTCGACAATTTTTTCAACCATCTATCCACAATCCACAGGCCTGCGGACATTCTGTTTGGAACAATGTCCGTTCTGTGGGTAACTTTTAAAAAATCATTGCAGTTCTACGACAAATTTTGTTATCATGAATTTACAATTGCAGTGGATAACCTGCTTTTATACACAAACTTGTCCACACCTTGTGGATAATCTTGTGAATACTTATCCTCTAGGTGGATTGAAAGAATTCACATATCCTCATTGGAGCCGTGTTTCTGAGTTATACCGCGTAATTTCAACAAATTTCCTATCAGTTTTATCCACAAACATTGATTTGTAATTGTGGCTTTTTTTTTCTTGTCGAGTAACTCTGGGACAATCGTCTTGGCTAGGAGGTAGGAATTGTTTTATGGATTGGCATGCGGAAGATCTTTGGCAAAAAACGCTTTCCCTCTTGGAACACACGCTTTCCCAGCCGAGTATTGAAACTTGGTTTAAAGTGATTAAACCGGTTTCCATTGAAGGGAATACGTTGGTTGCCTCGGTCCCGAACGACTTTTCAAGAGATTGGTTGGAATCAAGGTATTTGAACATCATTAATGAAACTCTAACTTCAATTGCTTTGACCAATATGCGGGTTAAGTTTGTGATTCCGCAAATTGCGCCAGAACAATTTATTTCCAAAGAACAGCCTCTCGCAAAAGAAACAGTACGTCGACCGGATCTGTCGGAAGAATTTGTTCCCTCGGCCCTTAATCCGAAATACAAGTTTGAAACATTTGTCATCGGGTCGGGTAACCGGTTTGCCCACGCAGCCGCACTGGCAGTGGCGGAAGCTCCCTCCAGGGCATATAATCCTTTTTTTATTTATGGGGGAGTCGGTCTAGGAAAAACCCACTTGATGCATGCCATCGGCCACTATGTATCGGAACATAACCCGGCGATGAAAGTTCTCTACATTTCTTCTGAAAAGTTTACAAATGAGTTTATTAACGCGATTCAATACAATCGTACGGAGGATTTTCGCAATAAATACAGGAACATCGATGTTTTGTTGATAGATGATATTCAGTTCCTGGCGGGAAAAGAACAGACACAGGAAGAATTTTTCCATACGTTTAACACCTTGCATGAAGAGAGCAAGCAAATCATCATATCAAGCGACAGACCGCCGAAAGATATCCCCACCTTGGAGGATCGGCTCCGTTCCCGATTCGAATGGGGACTGATTACAGATATTCAACCCCCTGATCTGGAAACGCGCGTCGCGATCTTACGAAAGAAAGCCAAAGCGGATGGTTTAAGCATACCGAATGATGTAATTATGTATATTGCCAACAAGATCGATACAAACATCCGCGAACTGGAAGGCGCCTTGATCCGTGTTGTGGCTTATTCCTCGCTGATTAACCAGGACTTGAACGCAAACCTGGCGCAAGAAGCGTTGAAAGATATCATTTCCGATTCACGGCCGAAAATGATTACGATCAGCGACATCCAAAGAGTTGTCGGAGAACATTTTGACCTTCGTATTGATGATTTTAAAGCCAAAAAAAGAACGAAGGCAGTTGCCTTTCCCAGACAGATTGCCATGTATTTGGCAAGAGAATTGACCGATTTTTCACTTCCCAAAATCGGCGATGAATTTGGCGGCCGGGATCACACAACCGTGATTCACGCACATGATAAAATCGCTAAGGAGTTGGAAAACAACTATTCGCTAAGACAAACGGTGGAATCGCTGCGTGAGAAAATCAAAGTATAAAGGGAAGTTATCAACATACTTTCAACATCGACAAAATTAGACAAAATAAGAATCCACAGAGTTTATCCACAAATCCACAGACCTTATTACTACTATGAATAATTTACTTAGAAATTAATATGATTATGAACGGCGCAAAAGTTTTATGACAGCACATGAGGAAACAAGTGTGATTAAGGAGGACATAAAGTGAAGCTGTTAATTGAACGAGGTATACTTCTTTCTGCAATCCAAAACGTACAACGATCAGTTTCTACAAAAACGACAATTCCTGTCTTATCCGGCATTAAAATAACCGCAACCCATGAAGGGCTGCAAATGACAGCCACCGATCTGGAAACGGGAATTGAAACACACATCCCAACCCACATAGAAGATCAAGAACATGTACAAATTATGGAAGAAGGTTCTATCGTTCTAACAGCTCGCTACTTGTTCGAAATCGTTCGTAAACTTCCACATTCGCAAGTGGAATTGGAAGTGAAACAAAATTATTTGACAATTATCCGTTCCGGTTCTTCTGAGTTTAATCTGCATGGATTGCATGCAGAAGAATTTCCCCGCTTGCCGCAAGTATCGGGAGATCAAATATTCAGCACATCTTCTCTTGTGCTGAAAGAAATGATTCGGCAAACGGTGCCGGCTGTGTCTACCGAAGAAATCAGACCTGTACTGACAGGCGTTGTCGCGTCTATGCAGCAGGGAGAATTGCGTTTTGTGGCAACAGATAGCCATCGTTTGGCGCAAAGAAACGCAAGGGTAGAAGCGTCTGCCGATCTTGCATTCGACAATGTGATCATTCCCGGCAAAAGCTTATCCGAATTAAGCAGACTTTTGCCTGATCAGGACAGTCTGGTTGATGTGGTTATAGCAGACAACCAGATTTTATTCCGGTTTGGTCAGACTAAATTTTATTCCCGGTTGATAGACGGGCAGTATCCTGACACGTCACGGATCATTCCCGCCTCATTCAAGACCCACGTGCACGTTGCGACCAAGTCTCTTCTTGATGCGGTGGAACGGGCAGCGTTGATTGCGAGAGATAACGACAACAACGTGGTGCGTTTGAATATAAAAGCGGACCAGTTTGAAATTTCCTCCAATTCGGCTGATGTGGGAAAAGTGACGGAAAACATTGCAGCGGACGATTTTTCTGGTGAGGACCTGTTGATTGCCTGCAACGCCAAGTATTTGATCGATGCATTGCGAGTCATCGAAAGCGATAAAATCCTGATTGAATTTACGGGAGCGATGAGTCCGTTCTTGATCAAGCTGCCAGACAATCCGGATTATATCCATCTGATTTTACCGATTCGGATTTATTAAATTGTATGTGGAATTGCTGTCTGATTCTTTTGAAGGAGGCCATCTGTATTGAGGCAAGTGAGCATCTATTCGGATGAAATCACATTAGGGCAATTATTGAAACATGCCGATATTATCGGTTCCGGTGGGGAAGTGAAAGCTTTCCTGCAGGAAACGAAAATTCTGGTGAATGGGCAACCGGAAAACAGGCGCGGGCGAAAACTTCGGGAAGGCGATATTGTCGAGGTGGAGGGAAACGGACGATTGGTCCTGACCCGCAGTCACTAAGATGATTTTGCAGAGTCTTGAAGCTGTGAATTTCCGGAATTATGCTCATCTGTCCTTGACACTTTCTCCCTATATTACGATTCTGGTTGGTCAAAATGCACAGGGGAAAACAAATATTCTGGAAAGTATTCTGATGCTTTCGCTGGCCAAATCGCACCGGGCGGGTCGTGATTCCGAAATGATCCGCTGGGGGGAAGAATTTGCTTCCGTTACGGGTCAGGTAGTACGGCAGCAAAGAACGTATGAATTGAACCTGAAAATCTTAAATCGCGGTAAAAAGGTTCGTGTCAATCAAATTGAAAAACGGAGAATCAGCGATTTTATCGGTCATTTGAATGTGGTTTTATTTGCACCTGAAGATCTTCAACTCGTAAAGGGCGCTCCACAAACCCGCAGGAAATTTTTGGATGTTGAACTCGGGCAAATTAACCCACAGTACTTACATAACCTGGTTCAGTATCAACGGGTTTTGCAGCAGCGAAACAATCTTTTGAAAGACGCAGAATCGCTTGACTCCCGGTTGTCAGAAATGCTTTCCGTATGGGATGATCAGTTGGTCGAATACGGCAGCCGGATAGTGACAAAACGGGTCGAGTTTGTCCATAAATTACAAATGCATGCGGCGGAGATCCATCGCCAGATCACCTCCGAAAAAGAGTCGTTGGAATTGTCCTACCAGTGCGTTTTGCTGGAAAATGGACGCTCGCTTGAAGCAGTGAAGGAATATTTTCGACAACAACTGGTTGCCAGGCGAAAGGAAGATTTCCGGAGAGGCATTACTTCGACAGGCCCTCATCGGGATGATATCGAAGTTCAAATTGACAGCAAAAATGTTCAGGTTTACGGTTCACAAGGGCAACAGCGAACGGCCGCCCTGTCAATGAAGCTGGCAGAAATCGAACTGATTCGGCAAGAGGTGGGGGAATACCCGGTACTGCTGTTAGATGACGTATTGTCTGAATTGGATGAAATGAGGCAGCTGCATCTTTTGGAAAGTATGGGGCAAAAAGTACAAACTTTAATTACCACCACAATGACATACGGGTTAGATGAGATGATGCGGGAAAAAGCGGTCGTATACAGGGTTTCGCAAGGAACGATTGAGAAAATGTAAAGGGGGCAGCCGGATGTTTATTCATTTGGGTGGCGACGTAATGGTGCCAAGTCGGGAAGTGATTGCCATTTTTGAAACCAAAACGAAAGATTTGGCAGAAAGTACAAAAGAATTTTTAAACGTTGCCGAAGAAGAGGGTTTTGTAATTGTGATCGATGAAAATGAAAGCAAATCATTCGTCGTGACAGATAAAAATGTGTATTTTTCTCCCATTTCTTCCCTAACATTGAAAAAAAGAGCAGGGTTTGTGGCGGAACTTGACGAAAAATAAACTAGGCGGTCAGGATATGGAATCCTGTTTTGAGGGGTCAGGATGTTGGAATCCTGTTTTTTTTGCGTTTAGATCGGGGCGTATGGTAAAATTTATAGGCATTAAAGGAATCGGAGGGACTTGAATGACGCAGGAGACGCACGTTTATGACGAGTCTCAGATTCAGGTTTTGGAAGGTCTCGAGGCCGTTCGAAAGCGTCCGGGTATGTACATCGGATCGACAAGCGCTCGCGGCTTGCATCATCTGGTTTGGGAGATTGTCGACAATAGTATTGACGAAGCGCTCGCGGGACGTTGCGATAAAATTAACGTCACAATCCATCCGGATAACAGTGTGACCGTCAGCGACAACGGAAGTGGTATACCGGTTGGAATCCATCCTAAAATGGGAATTCCAACTGTGGAAGTGGTTCTTACAGTTCTTCACGCCGGTGGCAAATTTGGCGGAGAAGGATACAAAGTGTCAGGTGGACTGCACGGTGTGGGTTCTTCTGTTGTGAACGCTCTTTCCGAATATTTGGTGGCGGAAGTGAAGCGGGAAGGAAAAATCCATAGACAAAAGTTTGAACGGGGAAAAACCGTTTCTCCTCTCGAAGTGATCGGGGAAACGAATGAGACAGGAACCACCATCACATTTAAGCCCGATCCGGAGATATTCCGGGAGACGCTTGAATTCAGCTATGATACGCTGCAATCTCGTTTGCGCGAGTTGGCATTTTTGAACGGCGGAATTTCCATCAAACTGACTGATGAACGGAATGACAAGCAGCAAACTTTTCATTATGAGGGCGGTATCCGTTCATTTGTCGAATACTTAAATCAAAATCGGGAAACTCTTCATGAACCTGTCTTTGTCGGCGGCGAAAAAGACGGCATTATAGCCGAGGTAGCGCTTCAGTACAATGACGGATTTGCAAGCAGCATTTACTCTTTTGCAAACAACATCAATACGCATGAGGGTGGAACGCACGAAGTCGGGTTTAAAACGGCCCTGACTCGTGTTATTAACGATTACGGGAAACGGATGAATTTGTTGAAAGACGATACGAAATTGGACGGGGATGATGTGCAGGAAGGGTTGACTGCTGTCATTTCCGTTAAGATTCCGGAACCGCAATTTGAAGGCCAGACGAAGACAAAATTGGGGAATTCGGAAGTTCGCGGTATCGTACAGACATTGTTCAGTGAAAAATTTACAGATTTCTTGAACGAAAATCCGGCAGTCGGCAAAAAGATTGTCGAGAAAGCGCTTATGGCAGCGAGAGCAAGGGAAGCAGCCAGAAAAGCGCGGGATTTAACACGGCGGAAAAGCGCGCTTGAAGTTGGGTCCTTACCGGGTAAGCTGGCAGATTGTATGTCGCGTGATGCTTCGATATCCGAAATTTATATTGTGGAGGGAGATTCGGCGGGAGGATCGGCTAAACAAGGCCGTGACAGCAAATTCCAAGCGATTTTGCCTTTGCGCGGGAAAATTCTCAATGTAGAGAAAGCCCGTCTCGATAAAATCCTTTCCAACGCGGAAATTCGAGCCATTATCACAGCCATAGGAACAGGCATTGGAGAAGATTTTGATATCAGCAAAGCGCGTTACCACAAAATCGTGATTATGACAGACGCCGATGTAGACGGTTCCCATATCCGTATCCTGCTTCTTACGTTCTTCTATCGATTTATGCGTCAACTGGTTGATCAAGGATTTATTTATATCGCGCAACCGCCGCTTTATAAGATCACAAAAGGTCGGCAGATCGTGTATGCATACAATGACAAAGAACTGGAACGGATTTTATCTGAAATGGGCCGTAACGGGATTAATATTCAACGGTACAAAGGTCTCGGAGAGATGAACGCCGACCAATTGTGGGAGACCACAATGGACCCGGAACATCGCACGCTGCTTCAGGTATCGGCGGAAGATGCGGCAGAAGCGGATATGATTTTTGATAAGTTAATGGGCGAGCGTGTCGAGCCCCGTCGTGAATTCATCGAAGAAAACGCCAAATTTGTCCGCAATCTGGATATCTAAAACCCCAGAAAGTGACGAAAAGCTTTGGAGCAAACACCGGGTACTTTCCGGGGGCCCCGGAAAAGCATTTGTACCGAGGCACAGGAATATGTTTAACGCGACCTTGGAGGGAATGGAATGCCGGAAACAGGCAAAGTCTTACCGATTGACCTAGGGACAGAACTGCGCAATTCATTTCTGGATTACGCAATGAGCGTCATTGTCAGCCGTGCAATTCCGGATGTGCGCGACGGACTGAAGCCGGTGCATCGCCGTATCTTATTTGCGATGTTTGAGGCGGGCAATACGCCGGATAAACCGTATAGAAAATCGGCACGGATCGTGGGTGACGTGCTCGGTAAATATCATCCGCACGGCGATTCGTCCGTATACGATTCGTTAGTTCGGATGGCGCAGGACTTTTCTACCCGCTATCTGTTGGTCGACGGACACGGCAACTTCGGTTCGATCGACGGCGATTCGGCGGCTGCCATGCGTTATACCGAATCGCGGATGTCGCAAACAGCGCTGGAGCTACTTCGTGATATTAACAAAGAAACGGTTGATTTCGGACCCAACTATGACGGCAACGAAAAAGAACCGCTCGTTTTGCCTTCCCGTTATCCAAATTTGCTGGTGAATGGATCGTCCGGCATTGCGGTTGGAATGGCCACCAATATTCCGCCCCACAATTTACGGGAAGTGATTGATGGGGTACTGATGATGATTGAGAATCCGGCTGTCACGGTCAGCGATTTGATGACAGTTGTGAAGGGACCGGATTTTCCGACAGGTGCCTTGATACTTGGCCGCGATGGCATCCGCAAAGCGTTTGAGACGGGCAGGGGTTCCGTTATCATGCGGGCTGTCACCGAAATTGAAGAAACAAAAAGCGGCAAAGCGCAGATTATTGTGAAAGAAGTTCCTTATCAGGTGAACAAAGCGAGACTTGTCGAACGAATCGCGGAACTGGTTCGCGAAAAGCAAATTGACGGGATTACGGATCTTCGCGATGAGTCAAACCGTAATGGAATTCGCGTCGTGATTGAATTGCGCAGAGACGTGAAACCGCAAGTGGTGCTAAACAATTTATTTAAACAGACTCCGCTGCAAACGTCATTTGGCGTCAACGCACTGGCTCTTGTAAATGGGGAACCGAAAGTTCTCAATTTGCGGGACATGATTTTTCATTATCTGGAACACCAAAAAGAGGTCATCAGACGTCGTACGCAATTCGATCTGAAAAAAGCGGAAGCGCGTGCTCACATTTTGGAAGGATTGCGAATCGCGCTTGATCATATTGATGAAGTGATCGCTTTGATCCGCGCCTCAAAGACGGACGAGGATGCCCGTAACGGTTTGATGGAAAAATTCGGTCTCAGCAACGAACAGGCGCAAGCGATCCTGGATATGAGGCTGCGTCGTTTGACCGGTTTGGAACGGGATAAAATCGAAGAAGAATACAATGAACTTCTCAAGTTGATCGCCCGCTTGAGAGAAATTTTGGCGGATGAATCGGTCTTGATGGGCGTCATTCGGGAAGAAATTACCGAAATAAAGGAACGTTTGGGCGATGAAAGACGTACCCAAATCATAGCGGCTGAAGGCGAAATTGATATGGAAGACCTTATCCCGCAGGAAGATGTGGTGGTTACCATCACACACGCCGGATATGTCAAGCGTTTGCCTGCCAACACGTATAAAAGTCAACGGCGCGGCGGCCGCGGGGTGACCGCGATGGGAACGAAGGAAGAGGATTTTGTTGAGCATCTGTTTACTACCTCGTCCCACAACTATATCTTATTCTTTACGAATAAAGGAAAGGTATACCGTTTGAAAGCGTATGAGGTGCCGGAATTTGGCCGTGCCGCGAAAGGGACGCCGATTATAAACCTGTTGAATATTGAACAGGGAGAGATTGTCTCAGCGGTGATTCCGGTCAAGGAGTTTGCAGAAGGTCAGTATTTGTTCATGGCGACACGCCATGGGGTTGTCAAAAAGACTTCCCTGGCTGAATTCGCAAACATCCGAAAAGGTGGCTTGATCGCTTTAAACATTCGGGAGGATGATGAGCTGATCGGTGTACGCCTGACCGACGGAAACCGCCAAATCATCATGGGTACAAGAAACGGTATGTCGATCCGTTTCAATGAAAATGATGTGCGTGCGATGGGCCGAACCGCAACAGGAGTGAAAGGAATCACGCTTGGCAAAGACGATGTTGTGATTGATATGGACATCATCGTCCCCGGGTGGGATATTCTTGCCGTTACATCACGGGGATACGGCAAGCGTACGGTCGAAACCGATTACCGACTGCAATCAAGAGGCGGTAAAGGAATCAAAACGCTAAATGTAACGGAGAAAAACGGTCATGTGGTAGGACTAAAGGTTGTATCACCGGAAGAAGACCTGATGATTATTACGAACTCCGGTGTTGTAATTCGCCTGCGGATTAACGAAATTTCCGAGTTGGGGCGCTATACGCAGGGTGTAAAACTGATTTCGGTTAAGGAAGACGAAGAAGTATCCACGGTTGCTCGGGTTTTGTCGAGCATTGATGAGGAAGAAGACGAATAGGAATAAGTTGGAAGGCTGTACCGAATGCTGATTCTTTAGGGACAAAAGCAAATCGGGCAGCCTTTTCATTTCAGCGTGTAACAATTTCAAACCCAAACAAAAGCAGTGCGTGGATCAACGTCAGCAAGATCATTTTTACCTGGTTGAATGTGATGTTGGCTATGTTAAACGGGTTTGTTTGGCGTGCCGAACTGGCCCCCAGCAAGCTGCACAACACAGACAGGATAAAAATTTTGTGAACAGCCAAAGTGGCCAATATGCTGACAAATGTGGCCAGCAGAAAATAAGAGGCGGTCAGATTTGGCACAGCCGATTTTCCAACACGGGAAGCAATCCAGGCGACCGTCGTGATTTTTTGCGGGACAGCTTCCCAGTCTGCATCAATGTCGCTGGTATGATGCTGCATCAGCCATCCGACACAGAGCAGCGAGTGAATGATGGCCGCCCAAATGACAGGAACTGAAACGGAGCCGGTCAGGATATAGTAGGTACCCAGCGTACAGGCTGCCATGGCAGGAAAGGCAGCCAGCCATTCACCGAGAAACGGATAATAGGACAGGCGAAACGGGTAACTGGAGTAGGACCAGGCTGACCAGATACCGACCAGTATAAAAATCCACACCGAATGCGCAGTCAAAGATTGTAAATATACCCCGAGCCCAATGGCCAGTAAAATCCCCAAAATCCCAACGACCAGCAATTGTGTTTCGCTATAAAACCCCTTCCTGATTACTTTGCTGCCGCCTGATAAAATGCCGGGAGATTTCTGATCGGTGCCGGAACGCCAATCGGTCCGGTCGTTAAGCGCATGCGCTACAATCCCCTGTAAAGTCAAAGCACCCAGCAGCAGGAGGCAAATCGCGATCCAGGGAAGGGATCCTAAGCCGTGCCGATCATGTATGGCAAAACCGACGGAAAGGAGAATGGCGCAAAAACTCCATGAAAGTACCGGCACGATGCGAATTAAAGTAAAAAGTCCTTTAATGGAGCGTAGGAGCATAACAAGATTCCTCCTGTAAATTGTCAAGTTTTTGTTGCTGTTGGAGGGCGAAGTGAATCAGTTGTGTTTTGGTTTCCGATGGTTTGAATGCGGTCAGGGCATCAATCGATTTGCTGATGTAAGAAGCTGCTGTTTTTTTCGTATAAAGAATCGCTTCCGGGGAAATCAAAACAGTTGACCGGTTTGCCGGTTCACTCGGTGTCTGATGCAGGGAATGCAGATAAGGAAGCGTATAAATTCCTCGCGACAGATCCTGTAAGACCGGTTTTCCGATCAAGTTCGGATCGCCGATCACATCTTGCAAATCATCAATGATTTGATAGGCCATGCCGAGGTTATATCCGTACTCCGCGAGAGATTGAGCAGCCGGAGGAACATCTACCAGCAAACAGCCAATTTTACAGCAACTGGAAATGAATCGAGCTGTTTTGGCGTAAATTCTTTGCAAATAATCAGCTTGTGACAGGAGGGAATTGCCTTGTTGATCGATTTGCATAAACTCTCCGGCGACCAAACTTTCAATCGTTTCGGAGAACTCGGCAAGAACAGGCGGATAGGAAGAAATTACTTTTAACAGCTTCCCAAAAAAATAATCGCCCAACAGGACAGCCGCCCCTTCTCCAAAACGATGATGCACGGACGGTTGATTCCGGCGGATTGCCGTTTGATCAACAATATCGTCATGCACTAACGATGCCATGTGCAGCAGTTCAGTCGCAGCCGCAAGATCCAGCAGATTTTGTTTGGGGGCTGAGACGATCTCGCCGCATAGAAAAACGAGCAGTGGACGGATGCCCATTCCTCTTTGCTGCAAAAAATAATCAACGATTCTTTGGAGGGACGGACTGTCTGTCCGGACGATCCGTTGTAATTCATGATGCACTTCAGACACGATTGGATGAATCATCTTATCCCTCCTATGCGTTGTAAAATATATATTGCTCCCCAAACAGTTCGTTTAATATCAGATTGGGAAACTTTCGCATGGATATATTCAAAAATTCATTTATTAAATACACATCCTGCGAGTAGTAGGATAAAATCATTTCGCCCCATCGTTCCGTTTCATACCGGCAGAGCATTCCCAACACAAACATCACCATGAAATGCAGGCTGATCTCTGGAATCACAGTATCGTCAGCCAACGGATATCGGATATAGGACTGGCCATAGAAATCGTAAATGAGCAACGGGTGAAACGTGACCGGACTCAAGTGATAGACGTGAAGACGACCGGGAGGGTCGCTTTCTGCCAATTGAAAGATGTCCTTCGGCAGGTTGTACGAATTGCCGGACATACGGTTGAGCAGTGATAAAAACTCTTCGCGTGTATGATTGGCGGCCTGCAGCAACCATCTTGGCAAATCCCAATAGGTTTTATTTTCTGTCTGTCGCGTGTGAAGTTCACAAACGGACGGCAGCCCGTACAGGCGTTGATACCCGTCAGCCAGTTCCGGTATGACAGCTAGCAGATTTTTAATATACACTTTCTGCTTGTCTGAAAAAGGACTTCCGCCAAGCAGTTGGTGAAGGACGATAAACAGCCCGTCTTTTTGAATGCGGATTTCATCTTCCATAAATTGATAAGAATCCCGTTTCAGTTTGCGAGTTGACAATCCGTGTTTCAAAACGCTTGTGTTTGACGGATAGTCGGGATCACAGGATGCGATGAACGCTCGCGCCAGACTCATCATTCCGTAATACAGCAAAAGCGGTTTTGTCATAATGTCGCATGATTCTGCCGCCCGGTAGTATTGACGGGCTTGTTTGATCCCGAAAATCAGTTTGGGTGTGGCCAAATAGGCGGATCGCTGCGGATCGGGCAGGCCGATTTTTTCATATCGTTCACGCAAATAGCGGCTCGCTGTCTGCTCATTCTCAAAATACACAAACGTGTCCCACATTTTACGATAAGGCTCCTCTGTGCGGAGTCGGGTGACTTTCACCATACGAGAGAACCCCCTTCGCTGCGGTACATTGTCTGTTCTAAAAAAGTGGATTGACCATTTTGTCCGTATTTGTGTAAACTAGCCATAATATCTACGGGCAAGAGGGAAACTATGCAGAAGAGGGGGTATACACGATGTGGGAAGACAAATTTGCAAAACAGGGTTTGACATTTGATGACGTGTTATTGATACCGCAAAAGTCGGAAATTCTGCCGCGCGATGTCAAAATTAACAGTCGCATCACAAACAAGATTACACTGAATGTACCTATCGTATCGGCGGGGATGGATACCGTCACGGAAGCGAAAATGGCAATTGCGATGGCCAGAGAAGGTGGCATCGGGATCATTCATAAAAATATGTCAATCGCAGAACAGGCGGAAGAAGTCGATAAAGTGAAGCGCTCCGAATCAGGAGTGATCACCGATCCGGTCTTTCTGACACCTGACGACCATATCTATGATGCAGAAGCACTTATGGCGAAATACCGCATTTCCGGCGTTCCAATCGTGGACGGAGAGAGACGGTTGGTAGGTATCTTAACCAATCGTGATTTACGGTTTGAACAGAATTATCGGCGTAAAATCAAAGAGGTTATGACAAAAGAAAACCTGGTCACAGCCCCGGTTGGAACTACGCTGGAAGATGCAAAGCAACTTCTTCAGCAGCACAAGGTCGAGAAATTGCCGTTGGTGGATTCACAATATATTCTGCGCGGTTTAATCACCATCAAGGATATTGAAAAAGCGGAAAAATATCCGAATGCGGCGAAAGATCAACAGGGCAGATTGTTGTGTGGAGCGGCACTCGGTGTTACAAAGGACACATTCGAAAGAGCGGAAGCGCTGATCAATCATGGTGTCGATCTGGTTGTGGTGGATACGGCGCATGGTCATTCAGCCGGTGTTTTGCGAACAGTCAGGGAACTGCGCAACCGGTATCCGAACCTGGAAATTGTGGCAGGAAACGTTGCAACCGGCGAAGCGACAAGGGATTTGATCGAGGCGGGAGCCAGCGCCGTGAAAGTGGGTATTGGACCGGGATCGATTTGTACAACACGGGTCGTAGCGGGAATAGGGGTTCCTCAAATCACGGCTGTTTATGATTGTGCTACGGTCGCCCGTGAATATAACATTCCGATCATTGCGGACGGCGGTATCAAATACTCTGGCGATATCGTCAAGGCGATTGCGGCGGGAGCTGATGTGGTGATGATCGGGTCCCTCTTGGCAGGCACGGAAGAAAGTCCTGGCGATATGGAAATTTTCCAGGGGCGTTCGTTTAAGGTGTACCGCGGGATGGGATCGATCGGAGCGATGAAAGAGGGGTCGGGAGACCGGTATTTCCAAGAAGGGGAACAGAAATTGGTACCGGAAGGAATTGAGGGCCGGGTTCCTTACCGGGGAGCGGTTGCCGAAATTATTTACCAGTTGATCGGCGGCATCCGGGCAGGAATGGGTTATTGTGGCGCCCAAACGATTGAAGAACTTAAGAACAATACGAAATTCATTCGCATAACAGCGGCCGGACTGCGCGAAAGCCACCCGCATGATGTTCAAATTACAAAAGAAGCGCCAAATTACAGCCTATAATCCAGCAGGCGAGAGATGAACGAAGACGAGGAGACTTCCTCGTCTTTTTTGCCGTTCTTCCGTATGTTATACTGGTTTCAACTGGTAGAAAGGAGACAAGCATGAAGCAGAAACAAACTTGGGTGAGAAGAGTATTGCAGACGGCGGCTGTTTTTTCAATTGCTGCATCAACTGCCTTGTATTCCTTTGCGATGCCGGCAAAGGCGGCGGAAGCCAACCTCGTACAGGCACCGGCTGCAATGTTAATTGATCTGAAGTCCGGTCAAGTATTATATGCGAAAAATGAAAATGAAAAGCGGTATCCGGCAAGCACAACCAAAATTATGGATCTGCTTTTAATCATGGAAGCCGTGCAAAAGGGTGAGAAAAAGCTTACAGATATCGTCCCGGTTCCTTTAGAGGCTTATAACGTGGAAGGGTCAAGCGTTTGGTTGGATCCAAAAGAAAAATGGACATTGGATGATATGATCAAATTCATTTCGGTTCCTTCCGGCAATGATGCGGCAGTCGCCACTGCCGTTTTTATAGGGGGCAGTCAACAAGCGTTCGTTAAAATGATGAATGACAAAGCACAGCAGTTGGGCATGAAAAACACCCATTTTGCCAATCCGGACGGATTGCATGACCCGAATCATTATACGACTGCATCTGATTTGGCCATTGTCGCCAAACAGCTGGTCACAGAATTCCCGCAAATTTACAAGTACACTTCCATTCAAAAGTTTGAGATTCGCAACGGAAAAAATGTAATTGAAAACACGAATCATCTGATTGGCAAGTATGAAGGTATGAACGGGTTAAAAACAGGGTTTACTGATGAAGCGGGCAATTGTTTGGTGAGTACGGTGGACCGCAACGGGTATCAACTGATGGGCATCATTTTAGGGGCAAAAGATGATCAGGAAAGGCAGCTGGATACCATTAAATTGCTAGATTTCGGGTATAACAACTTTACGTCCCAGTTGGTGGCGGGAAAAGATAAACCGCTTCCCGATAAAGCGCTGATTAAAACCGCAGTTAACGAGCAAGTGGAAGTAGCGCCTGCGAAAGATTTTTATTTGACAATAAGAAAAGGACAAGATCAGGGAATTGAAACAAAATATGTTTGGAACAATGTGGAAGCTCCATTGAAAAAGGGGCAGGTCGTGGGGCAGATGCAAAAAGTGCAAAATGGCCAAGTGTTAAATTCAGTCGATCTGGTGGTCACACAGGATGTGGAACGGGGAAGTTGGTTTCGGTTGTTATTTCGTAACCTGTGGACCAGTATCAAAGGGTTGATCTGATCACATTGATTACACGGAAGAAAAGGTGAGTACCAATGGGTAATGGAATCAATCCCGTATGGTGGATGGCATTAAACGGTTTTTTGATCTTTATTCTGCTTCCAGGCGGATTCTTTATGTTTCGGGCTTTCTTGCGGCGTATGAAGAGAGAGGAAGAGCAGGAAAATCAATTGAAGAACCAGGAATGATCCGGTCTGGATCACCCCTGGTTTTTTCTTTCAAACAAAAATGTTGTTCTGTATAACAGGGTACGCTAAAATAGTATGCATGAAATTTATAAGCTTGCGAGGAGTGGGGATAGAATGGAAGTAGGTACCTCCCGAGTCAAACGTGGCATGGCGGAAATGCAAAAAGGCGGCGTCATCATGGACGTTGTGAATGCGGAACAAGCTAAAATAGCGGAAGAGGCGGGCGCAGTGGCCGTTATGGCACTGGAACGCGTGCCTGCAGATATACGTGCAGCCGGGGGAGTTGCCCGTATGGCTGACCCGACGATTGTGGAAGAAGTAATGAAAGCTGTTTCGATTCCGGTGATGGCGAAAGCTCGTATCGGTCATTATGTGGAAGCCAAAGTTTTGGAAGCGCTTGGTGTGGACTATATTGACGAGTCGGAAGTTTTGACGCCGGCGGACGACAAGTTCCACATCAACAAAAAAGAGTTTACGGTACCGTTTGTATGTGGCGCGCGGGATCTGGGAGAAGCGCTGCGGCGTATTGCGGAGGGCGCTTCGATGATCCGCACGAAGGGCGAACCGGGTACAGGCAACATTGTCGAAGCGGTTAAGCATCAGCGCACCATGCAGGCGCAAATCCGCAAAGTTCAAAATATGTCGGAAGACGAATTGGTGTTTGAAGCGAAAAATCTCGGAGCGCCGGTTGAACTGCTGCTGGAAGTGAAAAAATTGGGCAAACTGCCGGTTGTCAATTTTGCGGCAGGCGGCGTAGCCACTCCGGCAGATGCGGCATTGATGATGCATCTGGGTTCAGACGGTGTGTTCGTGGGTTCCGGTATCTTCAAATCGGATAACCCGGCCAAGTTTGCCAAAGCGATCGTGGAAGCAACCACACATTACACCGATTACAAGCTGATTGGCGAACTTTCGAAAAATCTGGGTACGGCGATGAAAGGGATTGAACTTTCCACTTTGACAGCAGATCAACGCATGGCAGAACGCGGCTGGTAGGAGGCCTGTTCTTTCATGAAAATAGGGGTTTTGGCTTTACAGGGCGCCGTATTTGAACACGTAAAAAGTCTGCAGCAGGCGGGCGCCGATCAGGTCGTAACGATCAAACGCCCGGATGAACTGGAAGGGCTTGACGGATTGGTGTTGCCCGGCGGGGAAAGTACGACAATCGGAAAACTAATGAATCAATACGGTTTGATGGAGCCGATTCGCGAGATGGCGAAACAGGGAACGCCTCTGTTTGGAACATGCGCCGGTTTGATTCTGATGGCGAATCGGATTGAAGGGCAGGATTCGGCTCATTTAGGTGTGATGGATATATTGGCGAACCGCAATTCGTTTGGCCGACAGCGGGAAAGCTTTGAAACAGACCTTTCGATTAAAGGTATTGAGGGAGAACCGTATCGGGCCGTTTTTATCCGCGCGCCGCATATTGTGGACGTTGGAAACGGTGTAGAGGTTTTGGCCAAGCACCAGGACCGAATTGTGTCAGCCAAACAAGACAATCTGTTGGTGGCCGCTTTTCATCCGGAATTGACAGATGATGTTCGCCTGCATGAGTATTTCCTGGATATGGTGAGAAATCGCAAGTAAATGTAATCATACATTCAGTAGTCAGGTTCGGTTTTTTCCGTGAGGCTATTGAATGTATGATTTCGCTTTTACATAAGACAGGACGGTCAAGGAGATGGTGTCGAGTGTTAGATGCACGAGTCCTGCGAAATGAGCCGGATCGAGTTCGCGAATCGCAAAGAAAAAGAGGAGAATCACCTGATATCGTAGACGATTTTCTGCAGTTGGATACCCGCAGACGCGAGCTTTTGACTGAGTCGGAAACATTAAAGGCAAAGCGTAACAGTGTATCCCAGGAAGTTGCCAAGCTGAAAAAGGCAGGCCAGGATGCGGAAAGCCTGGTGCTTGAAATGCGTGAAGTGGGTGACCGGATTAAACAGTTGGATGAAGAATTGAGGGGACTGGAAGATAAAATTGAGCATATCCTTCTCACAATTCCTAACATCCCGCACGAAAGTGTGCCCTATGGCGAATCGGAAGACGACAATGTGGAAATCAAAAAATGGGGCGAAATTCGCCAATTTGATTTTGAACCGAAACCGCACTGGGAAATTGGGACAGAATTGGGCATTCTTGATTTTGAATCTGGCGGCAAAGTAACGGGCGCACGGTTTGTTTTTTATAAAGGGCTGGGAGCTCGTTTGGAACGCGCCTTGATTAATTTTATGCTGGACATACATACGGGAGAACACGGGTATACGGAAGTGCTTCCACCGTTTATCGTCAATCGTGCAAGTATGACAGGGACAGGCAATCTGCCAAAATTTGAAGAAGACGCGTTTAAGCTGACAGACACCGACTATTTCTTAGTTCCAACGGCAGAAGTCCCCGTGACCAATTTGCACCGTGATGAAATTTTACAAATGAGTGATCTGCCCCGATATTACGTCGCATTCACACCGTGCTTTCGTTCCGAAGCGGGCGCAGCCGGACGAGATACCAGGGGATTGATCCGGATGCACCAGTTCAATAAAGTTGAGATGGTTAAATTCACACGTCCGGAAGACTCCTATGAAGAATGGATGAAGTTGGTTAACAACGCGGAAACCATTTTACAGCGGCTTAATTTACCTTACCGGGCACTCGATATGTGTACGGCGGATCTCGGATTTGGAGCGGCAAAAAAAATCGATCTGGAAGTTTGGCTGCCAGCAGCCAACCAATATCGTGAAATTTCCAGTTGTTCGAATTTCGAAGATTTTCAGGCACGGCGTGCGAATATCCGATTTCGTCGGGAAGCGCAGGCTAAACCGGAGTTTACTCATACAATTAACGGGTCAGGTCTTGCGGTGGGTCGTACGGTGGCGGCCATTTTGGAAAATTATCAGCAACCTGACGGAAGCGTCCAGATTCCGGAAGCGTTGGTTCCCTACATGGGAGGCATCCGGACAATTAAAAAGCAATAAAGGTCCAAATGCCCCGGTCCCCATTCATTAGACAGGGGCATTTGCAATTTAATCGCTTGCGCCAGCACCATTGCAACCGCCCATCACGTATATACACCGAATACACCGTACATAGCAACCCCCTCTTTTTAAGAATTTGATTCAAATTACGGGTATTCGAACGGTTTTGACAACGATACATCAGGTTGAAGATGTAAAAAGCGTGAATAGGAACCGGTGTGTTAGGGATATAGCGTGAAGGGGGCGCTTTTTGTATAATACGTTTATACGTTTGCAGGGGAGAGATTGGAATGTTCCTGATTGGACTGCTGTTATTTATTGTGTGCATGATCGTACAGTTTTTCGCTCTTCACCGTACAGCATTCGGGCGATCCCTTTTTATTACGGCAGCGATGTTCCTGGTCGGATTTATGGTGAGCCTGTCGCCTTATACGGTGTCTCAGTTTATATCTAAGTTTTTTTACATTTTGGGATGGGGATTTATGTTGCTGGTCACATGGCAATCGATTGTTCGACGTATGCGCATGAAAAAGTTAACAGATAGAAAATCTTGATTTCACAAGGAAAACACTGTACAATAGATAAGTGCTTATAAAAAGGTGCATGGAGTGATGGCCGAGTAGGTCGAAGGCGCTCGCCTGCTAAGCGAGTATACGGGGATAACCCGTATCGAGGGTTCGAATCCCTCTCACTCCGCCAGTTACATACCATCAGCCAGAGGGTGAGAACCCCCGATAAAACTATGAAACAGAAGAAAACCAGCCGGACAGGCTGGTTTTTATGTGCGGCGTGCCCAGCTAAGCACGCGCTATCTAGCCGGTGAAAGTCCGGTCAGGGTAATCACCAAGGAGCCCTGTAGCTTGGATGTCTACGTATGGAGAAATCTGTGCGTAGAAGCGCATCGACAAAAGTACCTGTCAGAGACAGGGCGAGCAAGATACCAGGCCGTAACATCAAGTGAATCTTGCCGTGTCGTCAAAGGGGATGGTATTTCTAACAAGTTTACTCACCACGAGTTCCTAATTCAGGGGAGAAATTTGCAGTTCGGCGACGAATGATGATAACTCACTCCTGAAGACGGGGAACTGGCGGAGGAAAGCCGTATGCGGGAAATCCGCACGTACGGTTTGACGAGGGGTCCGGGCGCGAAAGCCCCCGTCCTACTCTATTCTTTGGCGACGGTTTGTTCAACGGCTGACTGATAAAGATCAATCGGAACGGCAAGCCCACACGGGCCATCGGTTAACTCCATAAGCCGTTCCAGCATGTAGGCGCGATATACAAAACCGCCTTTCAACCCAATTAAATTTTCGATTAGTTGGTTGGGGGATAAGGATAAAATGTGTGGTAAATTAAGATCGGCCATGTTTTGGGTACGAATCAAATGGGCAATTACGTCTCGTTCGATCATTGGAAGTTGCTGTCACCTCTTTTTTGCGGAAGAAGAGGGCTGAATGTTTTCGAAAAGATCGGGAAACAGAATTTTGGCCGGTACCCCATAATACCGTTCAAGTTTTAGCATCGTATTCCGCCCCGGATTGGAATGTCCGCCCTCCAACTTCCGTAGGTAAATCGTGGAGATCCCCAAATCCAATGCCACTCTTTCTTGTGTAAGATGACGAGATGTGCGCTCTTCCGCTAAACGCTCTCTTCTCACACTCCCACCCCACCGATCCAGGAGTCTTATACGTACAAGGATACATGATACATTTTGTATCGTCAATCGTTTATTTATAATTTTTTGTTTTCAACAGATACAATTTGTAACTATAATGATAGTGAGATGGAGGTGGGAGGATGATTGAAAAGCGTCTTTCCATACTGAGAGGAAACAGAACACAGCAGGAAGTGGCGGATGCATTGGGGATTTCGCGTGCCCGATATGCTCACTACGAAACGGGCCGAAATGAACCCGATTTGAATACATTGGTACGGCTGGCTGACTTTTTTCAGGTGCCTGTGGATGATTTGTTGGGACGATCGAATCAATTGAAAGAAGATAAAACAAATTATTGGGTAAACGGGGCGGAAGAAATTCGGGAATTGGCAGAATTGCTGCTGCATGATGAAAAAAGCCGACTTTTTTGGAAAGAATTCATTAAGTCTTCTCCTGAAAAACGGAGCCGTTTTCTTGATTTGTGGAGGGATCTTGAGAACGGAAAGTAAGAGGCGTGGTCTTTTGGCCGAGACGAAAGGCAAAGATTTCAGCTTGATTCTTTCGAACTCGTTTGTATAATAGGGTTAGCATGCACCCGTAGCTCAGGTGGATAGAGCGGTCGTTTCCTAAACGACGTCTTGGGGGGGTTCGAATCCCTCCGGGTGCACCAAATGTATGGAGTTAATGCGGATTTCCGATATGCGGAGATCCGCTTTTTTTGGCGGCATGGAGGAAAATCATCGCAGATCAATATTTAGATTGACTAAACATTTATGTTTAGGTAAACTAAGCACGTGAGCTTAGATTAAATAGGGGTGCAAATATGGAGATCGACAGGGATTTTATTAGAGGAAGTACGGCATTACTCATACTTTCCTTGTTAGAAAGGGAAGGAGAACTGTACGGTTACCAGATTACAAAGCTGATTAAAGATCGAACGGAAGGGATTTTAGATTTTAAAGAGGGAACACTTTATCCCGCTCTTTATAAGTTGGAGGAAGATGCCTTTATTACAAGTGAGTGGATCGATACCACGGGTAGAAAACGGCGTTACTATCGTATCACTGCAAAGGGGAAGGAACGATTGTCTCAAAAGAAAAAGGAATGGAATGTATTTACCAGATTGGTAAATGGGGTCATCGATTATGCGTAATCGGTTAGCAGAATACGTCCAAACTATATTCCCTGATTCCAGAAGGTTCAGGGAGATGAGGGAAGAATTCCTTGCCCATCTTGAGGATGCAACTGAGGAATATGTTTCGATGGGATATTTAAGAGAACAATCCATGGAAATGGCAATCAAGGATTTCGGTGATGCAAATATGTTGCGAAAGGAAGTTGTTTTCATGCTGAAGAATCGTCTCAGAAATGTTCAATTGCTCGTGTGGCTGTTCCTTGCTTTAACTGTGGTGTCTTTTGCGTTGACTGGCGTTCTGAGCCTGGATATTCGAGAGTTAGACCCTTTTCACACTGCTGAGGCCTGGGACACTTTAAAGTCAATATTCTTCTCATCACTTTTGTTAACTCTTGCCACATGGATCTGGAGCAGAAGAATGAAACAACGTATTACACAATGAAAATCAGGCGGATTCACTTTTTTCCGGGAACCCGCTTTTTCCTGTTTGCGGGGTTGCTAGGGTTGTTCGGATCGGCGGTAAACCGCGGGCAGTAGATCACTTCCACATACGCAGGCTGCTTGCATGTCATTTCACTGCAAAGTTTGCATCTTTCGGCACAATCGTATATCCACTCGATTTGTTTTGTTTGCATGGCCCGGTCCATTTGTCCTACCCCCTATTCCCTGTTTATCTTCTGGATTCACCCGGAAAATCCTCTCATTACAGGTGAATTTGCCTGTTTCTAAACGCCTTTTGCCCTATGATTGTGTGCGGACATAGGGTTTGACATGCAAGAAAATACTGCCAACAACGGCAAATTCGTTGAATTGTCATTCCCGTTATGGTATTATAAGAATCCGCCGATTGAATGGTGGGTGGTTATCATGGAACATTTGGTCTTTATGCAGGAAGCTCTAAAAGAAGCGGCTAAAGCAGCTTCCCTGGGAGAAGTTCCGATTGGAGCGGTGGTTGTTCGTGACGGACAGGTGATTGCCCGTGCGCACAACATGCGGGAAATTTGGAAAGATCCGACTGCGCATGCGGAAATTATTGCGATCCGGGAAGCGAGTCGAATTTTAGGCGGATGGCGCTTGACAGGTTGCAAGCTATACGTTACTCTAGAACCCTGTCCGATGTGTGCAGGTGCGATTCTGTTAGCGCGCATGGATGAAATCATATTTGGCGCCAAAGAACCGAAATTTGGTGCCGCAGGTTCGCTTGTTAACCTGATTGAAACGGATCAATTTAATCATCGTCCACATCTTTCCTCTGGCATAATGGCGGATGAATGTGGTATGATACTTAAGGAGTTTTTCAAAACTCGTCGATAACAATAGCAATGTGGAGAGGTGTCCGAGAGGTCGAAGGAGCTCGACTCGAAATCGAGTAGGCGTTAACAGCGTCTCGTGGGTTCGAATCCCACCCTCTCCGCCACATTAGACTACTTATTAAGGTGGGGGAAACCTCACGTTGTATCAACCGCCAAAACAAGAACCTTTGGCTCAGGCCGGGTTCTGTGCGACGGGAACTCCTGAACCGTGTCAGGTCCTGACGGAAGCAGCACTAAGGGAAACTTCACGTGTGCCGCAGAGGCGCCTGGTCTGAGCCAATGGCTCTTGTCGAACCGTCCTGAAAAGGGCGGTTTTTCTGTTAGGTCGATTTTTTTTGGCTGTTACATATGGTAATCTATACATGAATCGGGATTGCTTTAGGAGGGCTTCTCATGTCGTATATCGCCCTGTACCGGGAGTGGCGACCACAATCATTTGCCGATATGGTGGGGCAAGAGCATGTGACTCGCACGCTGCAAAATGCGCTGCGTAAGGGACGTATTGCCCACGCCTATTTGTTTTCCGGTCCGCGGGGAACGGGCAAGACCAGTTCCGCCAAAATTTTGGCGAAAGCGATCAATTGTGTAAACGGGCCAGCCGAGGAGCCCTGTAATGAATGCCCTGCTTGCCGTGGCATTACAGCCGGCTCGATCATGGATGTGGTGGAAATTGATGCCGCGTCCAACCGAGGTGTCGATGAGATTCGCGAATTAAGGGAACAAGTAAAATATGCGCCGACCGAAGTCCGGTATAAAGTGTATATTGTGGATGAAGTTCACATGTTAACGACGGAAGCGTTTAATGCGCTGTTAAAAACGTTGGAGGAACCGCCGCAGCATGTGGTGTTTATATTGGCCACCACAGAACCGCACAAGCTGCCAGCTACCATTCTTTCTCGCTGCCAGCGGTTTGACTTTCACCGTATTTCCGGCAGGCAGACGGTCGATCGGCTGCGGCAGATTGCAGCGGACAAACAGATTTCGGTCGCGGAAGATGCGTTATGGATGATTGCCCGGGCTGCAGAAGGCGGAATGCGCGATGCGCTGTCGATTTTTGATCAACTGATTTCGTTTGGCGGAGATCAGGTCACTGCAGATACGATTACTTCCTTGTTAGGCGGGGTGCGGACAGATGTCTTGTCTGCGATTGCCAGTGCGATTGCAGAGAAAGATATGCAGCAGGCGCTTACCCTGTTGGGCAGCCTTTTGGAAGAAGGAAAAGAAGCCGGGCAAATTTTGCATGAACTAACCGTTTATTTCAGGGATCTTTTGATGCTAAAAACGGTGCCGGGGCTGCAGGAGGTCCAAGATCGCGCGCAGTACGATAAACAGTTTGCGGAAATAGCGGAACGGTTTGAAGCGAAACAATTAATTGATATGATTACAAGGATGACAGATACGGCCCAGGAGATGAAGTGGCACAATCAGGGCACCCTGTTGCTGGAGATGTTGATGATTCGCCTTTGCAAAGACGAATCGGATGACAAACAGGAATTAATCCGCCGCATCGAAAATTTGGAACGGCAACTGGCTGCGGGTGTCATCGGTAAACAGTCGACACAGGAGACTTTTGGTACAAGCGGGGAAAAGGCACAACAGAGCAGCCTGGACAGATCGACGGCAACTCCCAGGCAGGCGGCAGGCACACGATCCAGCCAACCGGCAGGTACGCAGAAACAGACAGCCAAATCGCCTGTCTCCCAGCCGGAGTCCTCTCAACCAGCGCCGTCTCCCGCAGCACGGTCGCTTCATAAACTGATTCAAAATCCGAATTATGATCTGTTTCAAAAGGTTTCCAGCGGATGGAATCAAGTCTTGGATGAAGTGAAGCGGCGGAAGATTACGGCACAAGCTTGGCTGTTGGACGGAGAACCGACAGCCGTTGACAGCGGAAATGTGATCGTTGCTTTTAAAAACCAGATTCATCGGGATACGGTGATGAAGCCGATTCACAAATCGGTGATCGATGAGGTGTTGAGTGAATTTTTAGGGGAACCCTGCTCGCTGGTTGCTGTATTACAGTCGGAATGGAAAGCATTCAAACAACAAGGCCATGAAGAATTGGCCAGTACGGCAGAAGATCCATTGGTAAGCGAAACGATTACGTTGTTTGGACAAGATCTTGTCGAAATTGAAGATTAGGAGAGATTCGAATGAAAAATATGAATCAGTTAATGAAACAGGCAAAAAAAATGCAGGAACAGTTACTGAAAGCCCAGGAAGAATTAGGCAGCAAGACAGTAGAAGGCAGTGCGGGCGGCGGTGCCGTTACGGTGGTGGTAACGGGTCATAAGTTTGTACAGTCGGTTTCCATCAAACCGGAAGTGGTGGATTCGGAAGATGTGGAAATGCTGCAGGATCTGATTTTGACGGCTGTCAACGATGCGATGAAAAAGGCGGACGAGTTGAGCCAGAAGGAATTGGGGCAGTTCGGTAAAGGGTTGAATCTGCCATTCTGATCGGGAATCGAGGAGACATTGCATGTTGTATTATCCGCAACCGATTGCTGATTTGATTGATGGGTTTATGCTGCTCCCGGGAATCGGTCCGAAAACGGCACAACGACTTGCGTTTCACGTACTTAACATGAAAGAAGAAGATGTCATGGGATTTGCCAAAGCGCTGGTGAATGCCAAACGGCATCTTCATTATTGTTCCGTTTGCTGCAACATTACAGATATTGACCCCTGCCGGATTTGCAGTGATTCCAGCCGCAATCCCGAAATTTTGTGCGTGGTGCAGGACGCCAAGGATGTCGTGGCGATGGAGAAAACAAGAGAGTTCAATGGCCGGTATCATGTACTGCAGGGTTCGATTTCTCCAATGGAAGGGATTGGACCGGATCAGATTCGGATCCCAGAACTGCTCCGACGCCTGCAGGATACAGATGTAAACGTCAGTGAAGTGATTTTGGCAACAAACCCGAATGTAGAGGGAGAAGCAACCGCTATGTACATCTCCCGGCTGCTAAAACCGGCAGGTATCAAAATCACACGAATCGCACACGGGCTTCCCGTTGGCGGCGATTTGGAATATGCGGACGAAGTGACACTTTCAAAAGCGCTTGAAGGTCGACGGGAACTTTAAGCAATAAATTTCCAGGATTACATATCGCTTGCCGTTGTGACGGCAGGCATTTTTTTCGGAGTTTTAAGGAATACTTTAGGCTGTCCTTGCTTATACTCTAGTGATCTCAAATCCATAGAGTGCTAGCTAGGGGGGAATAGCATGAATCTGAATCAGATTTTGAATAGATGGTTGGATCGTTCTGTGGTGGAACAACTGCAGATTTCTTCGGAAGAAGCGCAGTTTTTTACGGAATTGGATCTGTCTCATAGAGAATGGGTTCTTGCACAGGAGCGACTCAATTACCTGGTGGACCCCGAACTGATTGACCATGCGATTTTCGTATTGGAGGCGGCGGAGAAAAAATACAGTTTTTATTTGAGGAAGGCGAAGGAAAAAGGGATCCGCATTAAAATTCCTTACCCGCAAGCGGTGTAAATAATACCCAAAGGGCACAAGTCACGCTTAGGCACATACGTGCTAGGTCTTGCTATGGAGGTGATTGGTATGACTACGCCGCAAACGGTCGCATGGGTGGTTGGCGGAGCGGCTGTCGTTTGGCTTCTGTTGAGAGGAGGCCGCGCGCCGGGAACTGTTTTGTTAGGGATAGGCAAAGCGTTGTTGTTTGGAGTGATTGGACTCTTCCTACTCAATCTGGCGGGCCAGTATATTCAAGTTTATATACCTGTAAACCCGGTTACCGCTTTATTAGTAGGGTTACTCGGTGTACCCGGCTTGGCCGCTTTACTCGTGATCCAGCTCTGGATTTTGGTCTAGCACCTGTTTTCCGATTTTTTCATAGAATGGCGTATAAAAACAGTTACATTTGCCTAAGACTGATGCTAGATATGGAAGAGTCGGAAAGCGGTGAATGGGATGAACGAAAAACAATTTACCCAGACATGTATTGTGTGCTCCAAACCGTCCGCAGAGGGAATTCGGATCTGGAATCAATTTGTTTGTGTGTCCTGTGAAAGAGACATTGTAAAAACGGAAGTGGAAGACGCGAAGTACAATTTTTATATTGAACGGATGAAAAAAATCTGGCTGGACCAGATTTCATAAGGAAAACTTGGCTTTCGCCAAGCCCCTGGCGCGCTCATTGAGCATTTGTCACGACGACCATGGACGGTCTAGTGTCGACGATGCAACATGGACGTTGCGTTTTCGTCGACGGACGACCATGGACGGTCTAGTGTCGGCCGTGTCGCAGGACGCGACGTTTATGGCCGACCGCTAGGGCACCTAAGGTGCCTAGTCGTGCCTTGAGGGCCGGTCCCCCATGCACTTATACTATCGCATGCTTCCAAGTTATACTTTCCGATCATGTGACAAAGCCGCCATTTCGGCGGCTTTGTCTGTTCGAGGAAAATTTCTGCAGATTAAAAAATGTTGCTGGAGCCTGCATCCCATCGTTCACGGCGGGCAACCCCAGAATGGTAAGCAGCTTCCACTACTGCCTCCGATACTACATCGGCTACCCTTTTGTTAAATACAGACGGGATGATATAGTGTTCAGAGAGTTCCTCGTCTGTCACAACAGAAGCAATGGCCCGAGCGGCTGCCAGCTTCATCTCTTCATTTATGGTGCGCGCCCGGCATTGCAATGCTCCTTTGAAAATTCCGGGGAAACAAAGTACGTTGTTAATCTGGTTTGGGAAGTCGGAACGACCGGTCGCCATGACCCGAACATGCGGTTCTGCCAGCTCCGGATCGATTTCCGGGTCCGGGTTTGCCATCGCAAATACGATCGGATCTTGCGCCATGGATCGGATATGATCGACCGTCAAAACTCCAGGTCCGGATAGACCGACAAATACATCAGCGCCACGGATTGCATCTGCCAGTGTCCCTGTTATGTTATCGGGATTTGTGTGGGCGGCATACCAGCTCCACATCTCGTTTTCATACTTCTCATTCCGATTTAGGATACCGGGGCGGTCGACGCCAATCAGGTTTTTGACGCCGGCGGCCAGAATCATTTTGGAACAGGCAACGCCGGCGGCTCCAATCCCTACGACGACTACTTTTAAGTTCTCTAACTTTTTGCCGACCACTTTGGCGGCGTTAATCAACCCTGCCAACAGGACTACGGCTGTTCCGTGCTGGTCGTCGTGAAAGACGGGGATGTCCAATTCTTCTTTTAACCGCTCTTCGATTTCAAAACAGCGCGGAGATGCAATGTCCTCTAAGTTGATCCCGCCAAAAATAGGCGCAATCGACTTGACGATCTTTACAATTTCATCCGGGTCCTTTGTATCCAGGCAGACAGGAAACGCGTCCACACCTGCGAATTGTTTAAACAGCATCGCTTTTCCTTCCATCACAGGTATGGCGGCGTATGGCCCAATATCACCAAGGCCAAGCACGGCTGTACCGTCTGAAACAACCGCTACGGTGTTGCGTTTGATGGTTAATTGAAACGCTTTGGAAGGGTCTTCATGGAGAGCTTCACAAACACGGGCCACATGAGGCGTATAGACGCGGGAGAGGTCATCCCGGTTTTTTACTTTTATTTTGGGAGTCACTTCCACTTTCCCGCCGAGATGCATGAGAAACGTCCGGTCTGACACATTAATCACTTTGATGCCTGGCTCTGTTTCCAAGGCGGAGACAATCTGTTTGCCATGATCGCGGTTGGAAACGTTAATCGTGACATCCCGAATGACCGTCTCGCGGGTTACGCGTATTACGTCGACCGCAATAATATCGCCGCCTGCTTCCCCGATAATGGAAGCGAGTTTTCCAAATGTTGTGTTGGAATTCAACAATTCGAGACGAAAAATCAGACTGAGCCCAACGTTATGCTGGATTGCCATGTGAATTCTCTCCTTTGTACAAGCATAGGCTTCTCGGATAATGATGGTACTTATTTTATCCTTTTGTCCAAGTTCGAACAAGTAAAGTATGGAAAATGGTTTGTTGAACAAGCATTCAGTAAAAGTTATAATTTAGAAAAAATCGGCCAGGTCTCGCTATGCACCCAAAGGGTACAAGTCTCGCCTTGGCACATACGTGCCAGGTCTCGCTATGGAGGTTTGTTTCGTGTACGATCGGATTCCTATTTTGGAGGCGCTGACTTCTCATGTAACTGCAAATCCGCTGCCGCTGCATGTTCCCGGACACAAAATGGGGAGAGGGTTTGCGGTGCAGTTGGCTGTTTGGATGGGACAGGCACTGCGTCTCGATTTGACCGAATTGCCCGGATTGGATGATTTGCATCAGCCGGAAGGTCCGATCGCAGAGGCCCAGCAGTTGGCGGCAGAAGCCTTTGGCAGCGATATGACTTATTTTCTGGTTGGCGGATCGACTGTCGGCAATCTGGCAATGATTTTGACTGTCTGTGCAGCGGGGGACACGGTCATATTGCCGCGCAATGCGCATAAATCCGTTCATAATGCAGTTATGCTGGCCGGTGCCCGGCCGGTTTACCTGTACCCGCAGGTGGATGAACAATTTGGGATTCCCACTGTTGTCCCAGTTAAGGAAGTAGAACGGGCATTGCAGGAACATCCGGCAGCCCGCGCCGTATTGATTACCAATCCGACGTATCAGGGAGTCTGTTCGGATGTTGCTGCCATAGCGGATGTCGTACACCGCCACGGCAAACTGCTGTTGGTGGACGAAGCGCACGGGGCGCATTTTTCATTCCATACAAAATTGCCTCCTGCCGCGATCCAATCAGGTGCCGATTTGGCGGTGCAGAGCACCCACAAAATGCTTGGCTCCCTGACGGGAACGGCGATGCTGCACGGCAAAGGAAATCGTTATGATAGAGAACGGCTGAAAATGATGCTGCAGGCGGTACAAACATCAAGTCCCTCGTATTTGATGCTGTTGTCCCTAGATGCTGCCAGACATCAGATGCAGATGCAGGGAACGGAGCTGCTGCAGCGAGCGATAGATGATCTTGCCGAAGGACGCGCAGAAATAACCAAACTGAAAGAGATCAAAATGTATGGTGGAGATCAGGTTTTTGCAATCGATCCGTTTAAATGGTGGATTCAGGTGGAATCTCTGGGGTTGAGCGGATGGGAAGCGGATCGGATTTTGCGGGAACATCGGGGAATCTATTGTGAGATGGGGGATGATCGTCACCTGCTCGCCGTATTTTCCTATGCGGATACGGGGAAACAAATCGGACGTTTTTTGCAGGGACTTCGGTACCTGACGGAGAATCATAAGAGTAACGCGTTACTAGAAAACAAGATGGATTCAACCGTTTATGGCGGGTTTCGTTTGGAACAGGCGCTTCTGCCGAGAGAATTATCAGGGCGGGAACGATCGACTGTCAAATTGGAGAATGCAGCAGGGTGGATTGCGGCGGAAGCGGTGATTCCCTATCCGCCCGGGATTCCGTTAATTTTGCCGGGCGAACGCTATTCAACCGAACTGATTGAACATTTGACCCTGCTGAGGCGTAGCGGAGCGCGTTTTCAAGGAGCGGAAGATCCTGCGCTGCAATTTGTCCGGGTTGTGGTCTGAAGAACAGGAGACGTGAGCATGGCAGGATTGTTTATTACGTTTGAAGGCCCTGATGGTGCGGGCAAATCGACCCAGGTGAAAAAATTGGCCGATTGGCTTTCCGCATCAGGAATTGCCTGCCGAGTTACCAGGGAACCGGGCGGTACACCGCTTGCGGATAAAATTCGCCAGATGCTGCTCGACCCGGCAAATGAAGCAATGGTGCCGAAAACGGAAGCATTGCTTTATGCAGCATCCCGCGCGCAGCATGTGGCGGAAGTGATCCGGCCTGCCCTGCAAAATGGACAAGTGGTCATCTGTGATCGCTATACGGACGCAAGTATCGCTTACCAAGCAGTAGGGCTTGGCCTATCGCCTGACATGATTCGTCGCTGGAGCGAAGAAGCGACAGACGGGTTGTGGCCGGATCGCACGTTTTTGCTTGACCTTCCGGCGGAATTGGGAATGGCTCGCATCCGTGAGAGGGGGGGCCCTGATCGGATCGAAGGTCGGGGAATCGAATACCATCAACGCGTTCGAGACACATTTTTGGCGCTGGCGGAAAGGGAACCTGAGCGGTTTATCGTTTTGGACAGCCGCCAGACGATCGACGAGCTGGCAGAACGAATCCGGCAGGAAATGAAACGACTGATCGGCAAGTGAGGTACACATGAAAATCAACAGACGATCCGGCAGTTTTATCGAACAGTTGGGGCTTCGTGAGGACAAACCGGTTCATGATGCAAACCAAGCGGTCTTTCGGGATATGCTTTCCCTGTCAAAAAGCAGACTTGCAAAATCCGAATTGGACAAATTGCTGCAATCCATCGATCAACTGGGGAAAGAACTGGCCAAACAGCGGTCGTGGCGAGCCATGATGCAATATAAAGAACGGATCCGGATTTTTCTCGAAGAAGTTGTCAAAACCGGTTACGGAATCAAAGAAAAACAAGGGTTTGACCGGCGGGGGCGTGTGAAATTGTACAAAATTATCTCGGAACTCGATGACTTGATGGCACAGTTGGCGGCAGAAGTATTAAGCGAAGAAAAGGATGAACTGGAAATTTTGGCAAAGATCGGCGATATTCGAGGATTGCTGGTTAATCTGTATTCATAAGGTGATGGAAATGAGCGGGCAGCCGCCGATGGAATCGTTTTCGATCCAATTGTTAAAGCAAATTTTGACCAGCGGTCGTTTGGCTCATGCGTATCTGTTCACAGGTCCCGATGAGATGGGCATGAAAGCGGCCGCCCTTTATTTTGCAAAGGGAATTTTTTGTATGGCGCAAAATTTGGAACGCCCCTGCGGACAATGCAGCAATTGCCGAAGAATCGAAAACGGCAACTATCCGGACCTTGTGGTTCTTGAACCGGATGGACCATCGATTAAAATCCAACAGGTTCGCGAGATTCAGAAATCGTTTGCTTTAAAAGCGATGGAAGGAAACCGCAAGGTGTATATCATAACGAGAGCCGACTTGATGACGGTAGAAGCGGCCAATGCGCTGTTGAAATTTCTGGAGGAGCCGAGCACTCCGATAACTGCCATTTTGCTGTCGAACCGAAAGGAAAGCATGCTCCCCACGATTGTTTCCCGTTGTCAATTTGTCCCCTTTTTCCGCATGCCAGTTGAAACCATACAACAAATATTACAGGCGGAGGGAATATCTGTCGGTAAGGCAAAATTGGCCGCAAGCATAAGGCAAACGGTTGACTCTGCCAAACAGTTGACCGCCTATGATCGATTTGCGGAAATAGCAAATCTGGTGATACAATTAACAGAAGAAATTCATTTAAAAAGGGGCAATCCTCTTTTTCTGATACAGGATAAAATCATCAAGCCCGACTGGAGTCCGGAAGATGTGGAAACATTCCTTGATTGCCTGGCTTGGTGGTATCGAGATCTGTTGCTTGCGAAACTGGACATAACAGACGGGTTGGTATATGAAAACCAACACACCCGTATTCAGTCTCAAGCAGCGTTGTATGATTCGGAACATTTGGCGCAGATGGTAGAGGTTGTCCTGTTGGCCAAAAAACGTTTACAATCCCAAGCGAACCGGCAGTTGATGTTGGAACGTATGGTATTGCAGCTGCAGGGGGAATTTTAGATGTTATATTCTGTGATCGGCGTCCGTTTTAAAAAAGCGGGCAAGGTCTATTATTTTGATCCGGGGGAACTCCCCGTTCATCTGAATGATCATGTAATCGTCGAAACGGCCAGAGGGGTCGAGTATGGTCAAGTTGTGGTCGATAAAAAAGAAGTGTCCGAAAATGATGTAATCCTCCCGTTGAAGAAAGTGATCCGCATTGCCGACTCGAAAGATGCCGAGCAAGTCAAGCAAAATCAGGAGTTGGCCGGCAAAGCGCGTGCTGTCTGTTTTGAAAAAATCCGCGAGCATCAGTTAGATATGAAGTTGGTGGATGTAGAATATACGTTCGACCGCAACAAAGTCATTTTTTATTTTACGGCGGACGGACGGGTCGATTTCCGTGAACTGGTGAAAGATTTGGCGGCGGTTTTCCGCACGCGGATTGAACTGCGTCAGATCGGAGTGAGGGATGAAGCGAAACTGCTTGGCGGCATCGGTCCATGCGGTCGAATTCTTTGCTGCTCCTCGTGGTTGGGTGATTTTGACCCTGTATCGATTCGGATGGCAAAGGATCAGAATCTGTCGCTTAATCCTTCGAAAATATCCGGTTTATGCGGGCGTTTGATGTGCTGTTTGAAGTTTGAAAATGATTCGTACGAACAAGTGACGGGATAAGGTGGGAGATGCCATGGACAAACAAGCGGTGTTTGCCCAGGTGGCTGAACTGGAGGAGCGAATTGGGGAGCTCTACGGGGAGTTAGGAAGCCTGAAGAAAAAAATTATCGACTTGTTGGAAGAAAACTCCAAACTACAGGTGGAAAACGGCAACCTGCGTGATCGGCTGGAAGGGCAAACTTCAAAGAGCGGCGGGCAACAGTCGTCAGTTGGTGGATTTAATGCACTGACCAAACTGTATGAAGAAGGGTTTCACATCTGTAATATTCATTACGGCTCGATTCGAACCGAAGGAGATTGTTTGTTTTGTCAGTCGTTTTTGCAGAAATCGTAACCAAATAAGTCAAGCGTCCGGCGCAAGCGGTTTCCGTAAGAGAGATCGCCACATCGCGTGTCGGGCGCTTTTAATTGGATAGACTGGTGCATAGCGAGACCTGGTGCCTTGCACCAAGGCGAGACTTGTGCCCTTTGGGTGCATAGCGAGACCTGGTGCCTTGCACCAAGGCGAGACTTGTGCCCTTTGGGTGCATAGAGAGACCTGGCATGTAAGTGCCGCAACGGAACATTTTGTGCAGGGAGGATCAGGATGCCATTTGAACTGAGAACGGGTGAACGTTTGGATGATTTAATGGCGCATGGGCGGCACATTATCCAGAGTGAAGAAGTGTTTTCCTTCTCGCTGGATGCTGTATTGTTGGCTCACTATGCAACGGTTCGGCCAAACGATCGGATACTGGATCTGGGGACAGGGAATGGCGTGATACCCGTTCTTTTAACAACCCGCGTAACCAGTCCGGTACGTCAAATTGTCGGGGTAGAGCTGCAGGAGCGCTTGGCTGACATGGCGCGACGAACGGTCGAGGGAAACGGACTGCAGGATACCATCCAAATCGTGCAGGGAAATATAAAAGAAGTAGGAACTCTTTTTCTGCAGGGCCATTTTGATTTGGTGACTTGCAATCCACCCTATTTGCCGGTTGGACAAGGAGATGCAAACGCAAACGAGCATGTGCGGATTGCCCGTCATGAGGTAGCCTGTACGCTGGCGGATGCCGTGTCGGCTGCCGGACGGATGGTGAAAAACGGCGGCAAGGTAGCGTTTGTTCATCGCCCGGACCGAATGGTCGACCTGTTCTATCAAATGAGGCAGGAACAGTTGGAACCTAAACGGATGCGGCTGGTGTTTCCGCGTATTCATCAGAAGCCAAACATCGTGCTGGTAGAAGCGATCAAACACGGCAAATCGGATCTGAAAATCGATCCTCCCCTCATCATTTACCGGGAGGACGGCAGTTGGAGCCCGGAGGTCGCAGCAATCTATAACGGTAGGAGTCTAATCTGAATGGAAAAAAAATACAGTTATCGTCAAACAGAAGAGGGAAAGCTGTATCTGGTGGCGACCCCGATCGGCAATTTGCAGGATATGACATTTCGTGCAGTAGAAGTTCTCCGCCAGGCATCCGTGATTGCGGCGGAAGACACGCGCCAGACGTGGAAGCTGCTGAACCATTTTGAAATGGAAGGCCCCCGTCTCATCTCTTATCATGAACATAATAAACCGAAAGCAGAAAAAGAGATTCTGGAACTGCTGCGGCAGGGGCAAACGGTTGCCTTGGTGACCGATGCAGGAACGCCGGCCATTTCCGATCCTGGCGAGGATCTTGTACGGGCAGTTATCGATTCGGGGTTTCCAGTGATTTCGATTCCTGGTGCCTGTGCCGCGATTACAGCGTTGGTTGCATCGGGACTCCCAACCCGCCAATTCTCATTTGTTGGGTTTTTGCCAAGAGAACGGAAACATCGCATAAAAGAGTTGGCTTACTGGAAGAGACGCACGGAAACACTGATTTTCTACGAAGCGCCGCATCGAATTCGTGAGACGGTAGAGGATCTGCTTGCCGAACTGGGAAATCGGCATATTTCAGCGGCCCGAGAACTAACCAAACGATATGAGGAGTTTGCACGAGGAACACTGGAGGAGTTTAAACAACTGCTTGACGAACAACCGGCCAAGGGGGAGTATGTGCTGGTGGTGGCAGGTTGTTCGCCTGAGGAAGCGGAAGTTGAGGAGGACGTTTGGTGGCGGGGGTTATCTGTGTCCGATCATGTAGATGCGTTGATCGGTCAAGGGATCGCAAAAAAAGATGCGATCAAACAAGCAGCCAAGCAGCGCGGCCAGTCAAAACGGGATGTCTATCAAGCAGTATTGCAGGCAGAAGCGGATGAAAAATAAAAAAACCATTGAGCGATAACCGTCAATGGTTCGGAATCTTTATTGGTTCATTTCGGAAATACAGGTCGGGCAGACATTTTTGCCTTTAAAATGAACAATCTCATCCGCTTGTCCACAAAAAATACAAGCTGGTTCATATTTTCGCAGAATGATTCGGTCAGAATCGACATAAATTTCCAAAGCGTCTTTTTCCCCGATCCCCAAGGTTCTGCGCAACTCAATCGGAATCACGACGCGACCCAATTCATCAACCTTACGTACGATACCGGTCGATTTCATAATATCACCCTCTCCCCACTAAGAAAAATCTACAAATATCGACACAGTTTGGATAAGCAAAGCGTACCAACTATTCCCAGATAAGTCAACAAGCAATATCTGTATTTTCCCGCCTTCTGCCTAGATCATGGCTGGTAAAACAGACCAGCGCAAAGTTGTGATTGTCGGCGACTTGGGGTACAATAACCCGTATACATGCTTAGGAAAAATTTGTCTCTCGTTCGCTGGGAGGCATTTTCAAACTGTCTGTTGTTATTTTATCATATTTACCGGCTTGAAATTAGAGAGGGGGAAGCAAGATGTCACGACCAACTTTTTACATTACGACGCCGATTTATTATCCGAACGACAAACTGCATATCGGTCACGCGTACACAACGGTTGCGGCAGACGCTATGGCTCGTTACAAACGGTTGCGCGGATATGACACGTTTTTTTTGACGGGCACGGACGAACACGGTCAAAAGATAGAACGCCGGGCGGCAGAAGCAAAAAAAAACCCGCAGCAGTTTGTTGATGAAATCATTCTCTGGATTAAAGATTTGTGGCGGGAACTGGATATCTCTTACGACGATTTCATTCGTACGACAGAAGATCGGCATAAACAAGTGGTTCAAAAAATATTTCAGCGTTTTCTCGAACAAGGGGACATTTACCTGGCGGAATATGAGGGGTTGTACTGTACGCCAGATGAAGCATTCTGGACGGAACGGCAGGCGCCTGACAGGAAATGTCCGGACTGCGGCCGGGATCTGGAATTGGTGCGGGAGAAGAGTTACTTCTTCCGGATGAGCAAATATGTGGACCGGCTGCTTGCCTATTATGAGGAAAACCCGGACTTTATTCAACCGGAGTCCCGCAAAAACGAAATGATTAACAATTTTATCAAACCGGGGTTGGAAGATTTGTGCGTTTCCCGTACGACGTTTGATTGGGGAATCAAAGTTCCAAAGGATCCGGAACATGTGATTTATGTTTGGATTGACGCATTGTCGAATTACATTACAGCGATCGGGTATTTATCGGAAGACCCGCAAAAACAAGCAATGTTTGAGCGGTATTGGCCGGCAGACGTACACCTTGTGGGAAAAGAGATTATCCGATTCCATACCATTTATTGGCCGATTATGTTGATGGCACTGGGGCTGCCGCTTCCGAAAAAAGTGTTTGGACACGGCTGGCTGTTGATGAAAGACGGTAAAATGTCGAAATCAAAAGGGAACGTCATTGATCCGAAAGTGTTGATCAATCGATACGGTGTGGATGCGATCCGCTATTTCCTGCTGCGCGAGGTGCCGTTTGGTGCGGATGGCGTGTTTACGCCGGAAGCGCTGATTCAACGGATGAACTACGATTTGGCAAACGATCTGGGAAATCTGTTGAGCCGCACAACCGCGATGATTGAGCGGTATTTTGGGGGAGAGGTGCCAAGCCGGGCGGACCTTTCGGAACTTGATCGAGGCCTCCAATCATTGGCTGTCAGCACAGTTGAAAAAGTGGAAGAAGCAATGGACAAGATGGAGTTTTCGGTTGCGTTGACAGCCATTTGGCAACTCGTTTCACGCACCAACAAATATATTGATGAGACAGCTCCCTGGAATTTGGCGAAAGAGGAAGCAAACAAACCGCGATTGGCTACCGTGATGTATCATTTGGCGGAGACTATCCGGATCATTTCCATTCTGATTCAACCGTTCATGACACGCACACCGAAAGCAATGTGGAATCAGTTGGGAATTTCGGAAGGGCCATTGACCGAATGGGACAGCACGCACCAGTTCGGATTATTGCCAAGCGGTACCCGTATCGCCAAGGGGGAGCCGATTTTCCCGCGTTTGGATCTGAAATTTGAAGTCGAATATCTGGATGCGACGACCGGGGCACGCCAAGCGAACCAAGCGGCTGCTCATGGTACAGGCGTTTCGCAACCGGCTCCCGTCACACAGGAAAAATCGGCTGTTGGGCAAGTGCAGGCGAAAGTGGCAGATGAGTCAACCGGGCTGATTACGATCGACGATTTTGCCAAAGTCGAACTGCGTGTTGCGCAGGTCTTACAGGCAGAGAAAATCGAAAAAGCAGACAAACTGTTAAAACTGCAGTTGGATGTCGGCACGGAAAAACGGCAGGTGGTTTCAGGCATTGCCAAGTTTTACACACCGGAAGAACTTGTTAACCAAAAAGTGATTCTGGTTGCCAACCTGAAGCCGGTCAAGCTGCGGGGAGTGGAATCGCACGGAATGATTCTGGCCGCGTCGGAAGGAGATCGACTCGTGTTGGCTACGGTCTCGTCCGATATTCCAAACGGTGCCATAGTAAAATAAACATCTCAATTTTCGGTAAGGGTAATGGAGAAAGCAGGTGCAGGAGAAATTGTTATTCGATTCCCATTGTCATTTGAACAGTGACAGTTTTGACGAGAATGATGTATTGGAAATGATTCATACGGCGCGCGATCAGAAAGTGGTTCAGATTTTGGTGCCGGGTTATGATATGAAATCTTCTGAACGGGCAATCGAATTGGCGGACAACTGGCAGGGTGTCTATGCGGCGATTGGCATTCATCCAAACGATGCGAACGGCACAACGGACGAAATGTATGACCAGTTGCGTGAATGGGCGAAACTGCCTTATGTTGTGGCAATCGGTGAGATCGGACTGGATTATCATTGGGATACAACACCGAAAGAAGTACAGTTTGAAGTGTTTCGCAGGCAAATTGCATTGGCCAAGGAAGTCAAATTGCCGATCATCATTCATGACAGGGAAGCACATGCTGATATTGTCCGGATTTTGCAGGAAGAAGGCGCTCGGGAAGTCGGCGGTATCATGCATTGTTTCTCCGGCTCTTGGGAAATGGCACGCGACTGTATGGAAATGAATTTTATGATTTCATTTGGTGGCCCTGTCACATTTAAGAATGCCAAACGGCCGCAGGAAGTGGCAAAAAAGATACCACTCGATTATTTGTTGGTGGAAACGGATTCCCCCTATTTAACACCCGAACCCTACCGCGGGAAACCGAATCAACCGCTCTATGTACGTTATATAGCGGAAAAAATCGCTGAACTGCGCGAAATGGATTTTGCCGACGTATGCGAAATTACTTCTGCCAATGCAGAACGGATTTTTAAAGTACGAAATCCGTTTGTTTCGATGTGACATGAATCCGATTTTAAAAATTAAAGAAGTCATTGTGGTGGAAGGTCTGCATGACAAAGATGCGATCGATCGGGCGGTGAAAGCGGATTGTTTGATTTCCGGCGGTTCGGCGGTATCTGAAACATTTTTGCGGCAGGTGGAGCGGGCGCAGAAAGAGCGGGGCGTAATTATTTTTACAGATCCCGATTATCCGGGCGAGCGAATTCGCAAAATTGTAGCCCAACGGGTTCCCGGCTGCAAGCATGCCTTTTTGCCAAAAGAAGAGGCGATTGCAAATGGGGATCTGGGAATCGAAAACGCCTCTCCGGAAAGCATTCGGCGAGCCCTGGAAACTGTACGCACGGAATGGGCGGGGGGCGACGAGCAGTTCAGTTGGGCAGAAATGGTTGAGCATGGCTTAAACGGTGCGCCAAATTCGGCGGAACTGCGCGACCGATTGGGTCGTTTGCTGGGAATTGGTTACGGAAATGCGAAAACGTTCTGGAAACGACTGAATATGCTTGGCGTTACGCGTGAAGAATGGGAATGGGCATGGCGACAGATGGAGCAGAAACCGAATGACGGCAGCCCGTAAGGGCAGCGATCCAAACCGGTTTGCCAAGAGGGGCAAACAGTAAGGTGGCACAGGATGAAACGTCTCGTGAACCCGTCAGTCACCCGACAGGTGATTGATCAATTTGGCTTTCATTTTAAAAAGCAGTTGGGGCAAAACTTTCTTATTGATGCGAACATTCTCGGCAAAATTGTAGAGGCGGCCGAGCTGACAGAAGTAGATGGGGCGATCGAAATTGGACCCGGTATTGGAACGCTTACGCAGGCTTTGGCAGAACGGGCGGGTAAGGTTGTGGCTATTGAAAAAGACGACCGGCTAATCCCGATTTTGTCGGATACTCTAAATGAGTATGCGAATGTTTCTGTGCATCATGGGGATGTATTGGAAATCGATCTCCCGGAACTGATTGCCGCCTATTTAGGTGATCGGCGTGTAAGCGTGGTGGCCAATTTGCCTTATTATGTGACGACTCCTATTTTGATGAAGCTTTTGGAAGAAAGAATACCGCTGCACGCGATTGTCGTGATGGTGCAGAAAGAAGTGGCGGAACGGATGGCTGCCGCACCTGGCGGAAAAGAGTACGGGGCGTTAACTATCGCGGTTCAATATTATTCGGAGCCGCATATCGTTTGCCGCGTTCCTCGAACTGCGTTTATGCCGCAGCCGAATGTGGAGTCGATCGTCATTCAGCTGAAACTTCGCAAGAAACCGGCTGTCGACGTAATAAGCGAAGCCCTGTTTTTTCAAGTTGTGAAAGCGAGTTTTGCACAAAGAAGGAAAACCATTTTAAACAATTTGCAAAACAATTTTCCAGTGTCGGGCGGCAGGGAAACCGTTTTGCATGTCTTGCGGGAAGCGGACATTGACCCGATGCGGCGAGGGGAGACGCTCTCGTTACAGGAATTTGCTCGTTTATCAGATCAGTTTGCCCTGTTGGAGCAGGGAAGCTGATCTTTTTTTCTGGAATGGGTGCCGCCGTTTTTGCAAATTCTTTAGGTAGTGAAGAGAGGAGCCAACCGTGTAAGTGTCGAATTTTTACGATAGATTAAAGTTTCTGTAAAGCCCACATCTTGACCGTTAAATACGAATATGATGAAGAAAAGGGCGGTGGTTGCGTGCAGTTCCTGAGTCCGACAAAAGGGTTTCTGACGTTGGATGAAGTGATCGGTGACATTTGTGAATTTGTAGGAAATGATCCAAATAACCAATACAAGGTGATTATTGGATCTGATTCGCAAAATCGTTACGAAAAGGGAGTTACGGTGTTTGTTACCGCCATTATTGCGCACCGTGTAGGGAAAGGCGCTCGCTATTACATTTATCGGAAAACATCCCGTGAAATACGTTCCTTAAAGCAGCGAATGTTTACAGAAGCATCCTACTCCCTGTTGTTGTCCCAGGAAATGTCGCAGCGAATTCCGCAAATATGCGGAGATCATCTGGAGATTCATTTGGATATCGGAGAAAAAGGAGCCACAAAGTCATTAATTAAAGATCTTGTCGGTTGGGTAACAGCTTCCGGCTACATCGCCAAATTTAAACCGAACTCGTTTGGAGCTTCCAAAGTGGCTGATCGGTATACGCGGTCTTGGGGATAGAATGGCAACTGTGTATTGAAACAACCCGGATTTTTAACAGATATACTGGCGTTTCAATTGCCGGTGAAATTACATACAATCTGCCCATCCTGATTTTATCCATGACAGTAGCTGTTTTCGCTTCTTTCTCTTCATTTTGGATATTGGTAAAGCGGATGCCCGGTCGAAGGCGAGGTTACGGGAGTGTACAGAAAAGAGCAAGATGTTACGGAACACAAAGAAACACAGAGCGCGATCAAGAAAAGTGAAGAGAAGTACCGTAATCTTGTGGAAAATCTGCCGGAAGCGTTTCGGATTGCAAGGCAAGGACGATGGCTTTATCTGAATCTCTTAAAAAACGCGATTGAATCGATGCCAAATGGCGGACGTATTGTAACTGAATTGAAACAATCAGACGGCCGTGTATCTATCCGGTTTATTGACCAAGGCTGCGGAATCCCAAAGGATATGCTGAAAAAACTGGGGCAAACCTTCCTTACCACCAAAGAAAAGGGAACCGGGCTCGGGTTGATGGTCAGCTGCCAGATTATTGAAAGCCATAAAGAGACCATCCATTTTGAGAGCGAGGAACAGAAAGGAACGACGGTGCACCTTTCGTTGCCTGTGGTACGCCAAGTAAGACAGCTCAAGTTTCCGGCTAATGTGAAGATGCCTGCTAGTTAACGAACGAACTCACGGTCGGTTTGAAGGAAACCGATTCGTTGTCCCATTTGCACAAACTGCCCTTCTTGCAAATCCTCCCATACGGCCATGCCAGGTTGAAACAGCAAAATAACAGTTGATCCAAAACGGAACAGACCCATTTCCTCCCCTTTCTGCAGTTGGGGTCCCGTCACCTTTTGCTGTGTCATTACGCCTCGCGGTTGATTGGTTGTCAGGTCCGGGTCATATACCACCTTGATTGAGCCTACGATCGTAGCACCTACCTTAACGATCGCGTACTCGCCGTAAGGAGTTTCAAAATACGTTGTCAGCCGTTCGTTTTTGGCGAATAGTCCGGGAACGTTGCGAACCCCGAAAGGATTCACGGGAAACAGGGTGCCAGGCATATACGAATACCCGGTAATTGTGCCGGTCAAACAAGTATGGATACGATGATAGTCTTTCGGTGACAGGTAAATGGTTAGAAACAAGCCCCCTTCAAAGACGGAGGCTTTCTCTTTGTTTCCAATAAGTTGAACCAGGGAGTAGCTGACCCCTTTAGCCTGAATCAGCGTTCCGTCTTCGATTGTGCCGAATTGGGAAATCACCCCATCTACCGGCGATATGATCACATGATTCCCAGAAGCAAGCGGACGGCAACCGGGTTTCAGTTTACGTGTGAAAAATTCAGTCAGTGATCGATATTCATGAATCGGTTTCTCCGCCTGCTGCAAGTCGACTTGAAAGTGACGGGCATACAAAGGGATCAACCATTTTGACAGACTGCTTTCAGCAAAACGGCCGACCAGTCGGGAGACCAATTTTTTCGGAATTCGATTGAGAAGAAACAAGCGGATGCGGTTGTTCATGAGTGTCCTCCGAATTAGATGTTCATCCTCTCAATATACTGATCCCTTGATTTAATTGCAAGAAAATCTGCTTTATCAAGAGCCGCGCAGCCATCGCACGCAAGAGTGACAGCAACTCGCAAAAGTTGGGCAGACTAAAATTGATGTGGCCGTGCACACGAACGAACCAAATAACACTTGTTTTCATATAGTACAAGAAAATTGTAGCATTCTGTCGTTCCAAAATGGTAAAATCGATTGACTTCTTATTCTGATCGGACAGTTGTTCGGTCTGTGTGTGGGATGGTGTCAGATGAATTCGTTTTCGGAAGCGATGTCAAAGATTCGGGGCTGTAACAACCTGATTCTTTGCCATGACCAAGCGGACAGTGATGCAATTGGAGCCGCTTACGCGTTGTCACAATTAATCGGTGGAGATGTGGGTGTACCTGTAGAGGTGGCTAATCATGCGGAGCATCTCATAGAACGGCTGTCTATGACAGTAATTCATCGCCCAAACGTAACCGATTATACGAATGTGGTTGTGGTGGATACAGCCCATTCGACCCAATTGTGTGACTCGGTACCGGAAAAGTTTTTTGTCATCGATCATCATCCGAACAACCACTTGCTGGAAAAAGCAGAGGTTGCTCTTTATGATACCGTTTCATCAACAAGTCAATTGGTTTATCGGGTGATTCAGGATTTGCATCAGCCGATCGACAGGCAAATGGCGATGGCGCTGTGCGCGGGGATTCTGACCGACACGATCCACTTCCATAGAGGGGACCCGGAAGCATTTCAAGTATTTGGGGCTCTGCTGCAAGCTGGCGGGCTTACTCATGAAGAAATACTCGATTTGTATATTATGCAGGACACGGATGACCGTGAAGCCATTCTGGATGCGGCGTTGGCTGCGAACAAACAAACAATAGCCGGTTATCATATTGTGACAGCGGAGATCGCGTCCAACATCCCGACTTATGGGGCAAGAGCCCTGTTTGATTTGGGGGCGGATGTGAGTATCGTCGGATACCGTTCTGACCGAGAGGTTGAGGTTCGCATGTACATTCGAAAGACTTTATGCGATCACCATGCGATTCAAGCGATTGATCTGTTTCGTAACACTCCTTCTATGAAAAAAGGAAAAACATGGGGATACGGCCTGTTTGCCGGTTTTCGAAGTTCGAAAGTGGAACTGGGGATTATTTTTAAGGATCTGCGGAAAGTGTTGGACGAACGCCTAACACGGTAAGGCAAGTGACTACATACGATATCCTAGTCGAGTTATTAGGAGGATTGCGTATGTGGAAGATTGGGGACCTGGTTGCCCGCAAATCCTACCAAAAAGACGTTTTTTTTATCATAATTGACGCGGATGCCGCAAGACGGGTAGCAACTCTTAAGGGCTTGGAGGTACGTCTTCTGGCAGACGCTCCCTATGATGACCTTGAAACGGTCAGCCGACACGATTGGGAAACGCATATTCTTCAGTATTCGAGACTGGAAGCGAACAGTTTGAGTCTGATTCGCAAGCGGCGCGTTTTTGAAAGGGAGAAACACATGCTGCGCTCCGGTGTAAAATTGGCAGCGGGCAACCATTTTTATGAGCGGCCAGGGCGTGTCCTTCATCTCGACGGGGACAGCAGTTATTTGAATAAATGTATGCTTTTTTACGAAGAATTGGGTTTGCAGGCGAACGGACATCATGTAAGTGAATCAAGAATGGCGGACGTCTTGCCGCGTTTCTTGGAAATGTACCATCCGGATATCCTGATTATTACGGGGCATGACGGATTGATTGGCAAAGGGCAGCATCCGGACAATGTTTACAGCTACAGAAACACTGAAAATTTCATCAGAGCTGTGCAAGCTGCACGGAAGTATGAGAGGAGCCTGGATGAATTAGTGATTTTTGCCGGAGCTTGCCAATCGCATTATGAAGCGATCTTGGAATCCGGTGCAAATTTTGCCTCTTCCCCGAAACGGATTTTGATTCATGCGCTTGATCCTGTACTGGTAGCCGAAAAGGTCGCCTTCACGCCGATTAACCAAACGATTAATATTTATGATGTGGTCCAGTCCACAATAACCGGAACCGACGGCCTGGGAGGGTTGGAATCCAGGGGGAAATATCGGCTTGGGTTGCCTAAATCCTTGTCCTAAAAGGCATTTTACCGGAAGTATAAACAGTTTGAAAATTGGGACTTGTATGCCTGAAGTTCCAATTTTTTTTGAAATTGGCGACAAAAGCACCATTGACAGGGTTTGTTAGACGTTGCTATAATATTTTACTTAATTTGACACACCCCTGTCCGAGTGATATACTTGTCAATGGAAAGAGGTGGTGTGGATGGCGACGAAAAATCCTCTAAACGAGATCAAACGGAATTTGGATGGCTATATCGGTGAAAAGATCTTGTTGCGGGCGAACGGAGGTCGTCGCAAGACGATTGAACGGATGGGAGTTCTGGAAGAAACTTATCCGTCAGTATTCGTTGTTAAGCTTGAAAACACAGGCAACTCTTTTAAACGTGTGTCTTACAGTTATGCAGATATCCTTACGGAAACGGTCGAACTGACTGTTTGCAAGGATGATCAGGAACATATTCGAGTCATGTATGTCGAAGGTTAAACAAAAAGGGTCATGGGGAAATGCTTCCGAATTCGGAGGCATTTTTATTTTGCTTTTTTCAAATACTATCTTTGTACGCCAGAATTAAGGAGGCGATAGAAATGGCACGACGTCGAGGCATCATGTCGGAACAGTTGAAAATTGAATTGGCGAAAGAACTGGGGTTTTATGACACTGTTCAGCGTGAAGGATGGGAAAGTATCCGCGCCAAAGACGCCGGAAATATGGTCAAACGAGCAATTGAAATTGCGGAACAAACATTGGCCAATCAGACCCGATAGCCATTTAGCCAACCGGCGTATGAAATGCCAGGGCTGCGCCCTGGTTTTCCCAATTTAATGAATATTCGCCGCTTTGCTGGGCTAAGCTGAGGGTTGGAGTCTTTTTTTGTTGCAAGGAGGCAAAAAAGTGAGCAATTCCCGCGGCAAGTTGGTTGTGATTGGCGGAGCCGAGGACAAGCAAGGAGAATGTTTAATTTTGCGGGAGTTTGTCCGGTTGGCGGGTGGATCAAATGCACGAATCGTAGTAATTACGGTTGCCACTGAGCTTCCGCTGGAAGTAGGCGCTCAATATCTGGAGGTATTTGACCGGATCGGGGTGGAAGACGTCCGTACGTTTGATGTATCGAACCGCGAAAATGCCAATGCGGCAAGCGCGGCGAAGGCAATTGAACAGGCGACCGGCGTATTTTTTACCGGTGGAGACCAAGTTCGCATCACGAACCTGTTAGGTGGAACCAAAATTGATATGATCCTTCATAAGCGTCATGAAGAAGGGATGATATTGGCGGGAACCAGCGCTGGCGCTTCCATGATGTCGAATACAATGATCATAGAAGGTGTGCCGGAAACAAATCCCCGACTGGGGATTGTGGAAATGGGACCGGGTATGGAGTTCATTTCCGGAGTGGTTATCGACCAGCACTTTGCGCAGCGGGGGCGAATCGGGCGTTTGCTGTCGGCTGTTGCACAGTATCCCCATCATTTAGGCCTTGGAATCGATGAAAATACGGCTGTTGTGGTAGATGGAAACGAATTTGAGGTGATCGGGTCAGGTGCGGTCACCATAATTGATGCCGGCAGCTTGATCTATTCCAACTTTGCCGAGTTACATAAAAATGGTGATTTGGCGCTTTTCGGCGTAAAACTGCATGTGCTGCCTTCTGATTATCGATTTGATCTGCAAAACCGTGCTCCTGTTTTACAGCAAAATTTGAACAAAGCAGAAAAAACGAGGAGTTGAAACGATGAAAATAGGTGAGATTCGGACAATGCCCGGTCCGAATATCTATAATCATAAACCGGTTCTGTTGATGAAGCTGTTTTTGGAAGACTTAACAGAGAAAGAGAGCTATGAGATTCCCGGTTTTGTGGATCGCTTGTTAAGCTTGCTTCCCGGTGTGCATCAACATCATTGTGCAAAAGGAAGACCGGGTGGGTTTATCGAACGGCTATATGGAGGCACCTATTTTGGGCATATTGTGGAACATGTGGCATTAGAGTTGACCGAATTGGCGGGTGTACCCGCTTTTTTTGGCAAAACATTATATGCGGACGGTCCAGGCATATATGATGTGATTGTCGAATTTAAAGCGGAAGAAAGTACAAAATATTTACTTCGAGCAGCTGTTGACCTGGTACAAGCGCTTGTTGACGGCAAACCGTTCCCTTTGGAAGAATGTTTGCAGGAAGCGCGAAACATTGCGGCGAAGACGGAGTTGGGCCCCAGTACACGCGCGATTGTTGATGCGGCCGAGCGGCGCGGAATTCCATGGATCCGGTTAAATCAAGGGAGCCTGATTCAACTGGGGTACGGTAAAAACAGAAAGCTGTTGCAAGCGACCGTCTCAGATCAGACAAGGGCAATCGCGGTGGACATAGCCAGTGATAAAGGATTGACCAAAAGCATCCTGGAACAGGCTGCTGTCCCTGTTCCGAAAGGCCGGATCGTCCAGACGAAAGAAGAGGCGATCCAAATGCTGCAAGAAATCGGGACATCGATTGTAGTCAAGCCGTTAAATGGTTGTCAGGGAAAAGGAGTTTCTTTGAATCTGACTTCCGCAGCAGAAGTTTCTTATGCGTTTGAAATTGCGCAAGAATATTCATCCGAAGTGATCGTGGAAGAATTCATAGAGGGACGAAATTACCGGGTGCTGGTGGTAAATGGAAAAGTAACCGCTGCCAGCGAGCGGATACCAGCCCATGTAGTGGGCGACGGCAAACGTTCCATTATTGAGTTGATTGAAATGGTGAACCGAGATCCACAGCGCGGCGATGATCACGAAAAGCCGTTAACCCGTATTGTGGTGGATTCGATTCTTATCGCTTATTTGCAAAAAAGTGGACGCAGCCTATCCGATATTCCCCGCAGCGGCGAGAGGGTTTTTTTGCGTGAAAGCGCCAATTTGTCAACAGGCGGGACAGCAAGGGATGTCACCCATCTGATTCACCCGCAAATTGCCGATTTGTGTGAACGGGCTGCCAGAATCATCGGGCTGGACATTTGCGGAATTGACCTGGTATTGGAAGACATTGCAGAACCGTTACCAACTGGCGGTGGAGGAATTATCGAATTAAATGCGGCGCCGGGGATCCGAATGCACCATTACCCGACAGAGGGCGAACCGCGCGATGTAGGGGAAGCCATAATTGAGATGCTGTATCCGATCGGATCTGCAGCGCGCATTCCTATCTTTTCGATTACGGGCACCAACGGGAAAACGACAACCACCCGTATGATCGGTCATTTATTGGCTGGCACCGGCCAAACCGTGGGAATGACTACAACGGACGGAATATTCATTAGTGGAGAATGTATCGCGCAAGGCGATACAACGGGTCCGCTTTCGGCAAAAACGATTTTGTCCGATCCCCTGATTGATATTGCAGTTCTTGAAACGGCGCGCGGGGGAATCATCCGTTCGGGACTTGGCTACGACTGGTGTGATGTGGCTGTTTTCACCAATATTCAACCGGATCACATCGGACAAGATGGGATCGAGCGGTTGGAAGATCTGGTGCATATTAAATCGTTGGTGGCGGAACGGGTACGAGAAGGCGGTGTGCTGGTTTTAAACGCGGATGATGAAAATTTGACCGGGCTGCTGGATAACCCTCGCATTCGTAGAGTAAAAAAGAAAGTGGTGTATTATTCACTCTATGCAGGGCATCCGTTAATCAAACGGCATCTGTCGGTCGGCGGAACGGCTGTTTTCCTGAAGCAGGGTTGGATTGTCGAGGCGGTTGGACAAATCGAGCGACCGATTGTTCGTGCTGCAGACATACCGGTGACAATTGGCGGAACGGCTGATTTTCATACCGCAAATGCAATGGCTTCCATTGCAGCCTGCCGGGGGTATGGGTTGTCAATTGAACGCATTCGGTCGGGGATTACGGGATTCCGAAGCGATTGGCATAACCAGGGGCGGACAAATCTGTACCAAGTGGGAAACGGATATGTGATGGTGGATTATGGGCATAATCCTGATTCACTGGCTGCCGTTTGCCGGATGATTGCAAATTGGAATGGCCGGAAAGTAACTGGTGTCATCGGGGTGCCCGGCGACCGGGACAATTCGGTTGCGGAACAGGCAGCGAAAGTGGCGGCAAGAGGATTTCATCGTCTCATTATCAAAGAGGACAAAGATCTAAGAGGCCGGTTGCCTGGTGAGATCCCGCAAATTCTGTATCAAGCTGTCAAACAGGAGGCGGCAGACCTCGACTGTGAAATCGTTCCGGATGAATGTGAGGCGCTTGCCAGAGCGATTGAGAGGATGGAAACAGATGAAGTTGTAGTTGTCTTTTACGAAAAACTGCAGCCGATTTTAGATCTCCTAAAGAAATATAATGCCGTATCTGTCTCCTCTCCAGAAGGAATTGCCGCACAGTTAACGTTAGCCAAATTATAATTGGCTGAAACCATCCTTCCTTGAGTAAGGATGGTTCTTTGTTTATGATGAAAAGAAAGTAAGAGTTGCAGGCGGTGGAAAGATGGTTGGCGAAAAGGCGAAAGCGAAAATCAATCTGACGTTGGATGTTCTGTACAAGCGGCCGGATGGGTACCACGAGGTGGAAATGGTCATGCAGTCGGTCGACTTGTCAGACCACCTGCTGTTTGATGAACGGGGAGACGATCAGATTACGTTATCCTGTAATGTTCCTTACGTTCCGCTCGACGAACGGAATCTTGCCTATCAGGCGGCCGCCTTACTTAAAAGTCGATATCAGATTCGAAAAGGGGTTCATATTAAAATTGACAAACAGATTCCGGTCGCTGCCGGTTTGGCAGGAGGCTCCAGTGACGGGGCCGCTACACTCCGCGGATTGAATCGATTGTGGAATTTAGGCCTCAGTTTGCATGATTTGGCAAAGTTAGGTGCGGAATTAGGGTCCGATGTACCGTTCTGTGTGTATGGCGGAACAGCCATTGCGAAAGGGCGCGGCGAACAAATTGAACGGCTGGCAGTCGCTTGTCCGCTATGGGTGGTGTTGGTAAAACCCTCATTTTCCGTATCGACGGCAGATGTATATGGGAATTTGCGTGTTCAGGAAATCAAGACACACCCGGATACGAAAGGGATGATCCGATCATTAGCGGAGGGGAACCCGGAAGCGATTGTGAGTCATTTAGGGAATGTTCTTGAAAGTGTAACGTTTCAAATGTATCCCGATTTGGAAAAACTAAAGCAGAGTATGATTCGGTTTGGTGCGATGGGTGCCCTGATGTCGGGATCTGGACCGACCGTATACGGAATTGCAGACCGGGAATCAAAAGCACAGCGGATATATAACGCGCTGCGGGGGTTTTCCCGGGAAGTGTATCTCACTCGATTTCTCTAATAGGATGGCCTGATTTGGAGGAAGGTGGATCGTATGCTCGCTTGTATTGTCGCAGGTGGGAAAAAAGGAGAATTTACGCCGGAAGGGCAAAAAGCACTCGCAACCATTCATGGAAAGCGAATGGTCGATTATGTGGCTGATGCGCTGGCGGCGACTCCCGAAATCGATCAGGTGATCGTTATATCCGATCAAGAAAATTTAATTGACAGTCTTTCATACGCCCTGAAGCAGGCAAAGAACGAAAATGAATATATGCTGATCGTGACCTGTGATATTCCCTTTTTGACGCCGGAAGCGGTGGCCGATTTTTTAAGCCGCTGTAAACAGGATGCCGATTTTTATTATCCGATCGTGGAAGAACAAGTTCACAAGAATCGGTTTCCCGGCATCCAACGCACATTCGTGAAATTGAAAGAAGGGACGTTCACTGGCGGAAATTTGTTTTTGGTGCGACCAGCGAGCTTGATACCTTTATTGGATCGAATTGAGAAAATATTGGAGGCCCGTAAAAGCCCGATTGCTTTATCGGCTGAATTAGGGTTTAGTTTTGTTTTGCGGTTGATTTTGACCAAAATGATCGGCGTGCTGACCATTCGGTCATTGGAAACCAGAATTCGCAAACAGTTTCATATCCATGCGAGAGCGGTGGTCTCGCCTTTTCCTGAAATCGCGAATGATGTGGATCGTCCGGCCGATTTGATATGGGCGCAAAAAATATTAGGACAAAACTTGCCGGCGATACGAAAATAATGATATGATTCGAAATATATTGTTCGTGTTTTTCGGGGAGGCAGGTTGCTTGCGAAGAAGTGAACGCATTGTCCGTTTAACAAAAACGCTGTTGGAGCAGCCACATCGTTTGCTTTCCCTGACCGAAATGGCCGAAAAACTGGAATCGGCCAAATCATCGCTTTCAGAGGATTTGGCGATCATTCGGGATGTCCTGCTGAAGGAAGGTTCCGGGTCGCTGGAGACACAAGCAGGGGCTGCTGGCGGGGTGAAGTATGTGCCAGGCATGCCGAAACAGCAGTCGGCCGATTTTTTGATGGAGATGAGTCGGCTGCTGACAGACCCGGACCGGATTCTGCCGGGAGGTTATCTGTACATAAGTGACGTACTGGGGCGTCCTGATGTACTGGACCGGGCGGGGAAAATATTTGCCGACCTTTTCTCTGCATCAGCCGTCCAGTATGTGTTGACAGTCGAAACAAAAGGGATTCCATTAGCTATTTCGACAGCCAGATATTTGCATGTTCCGACGGTGGTCGTGCGGCGGGATCATCGGGTGACAGAAGGGTCCGCTGTTTCGATTAACTATGTGTCCGGTTCCAAAAGAATCCAGACAATGTCTCTGTCGAGGCGATCGCTGCCAGAACAGTCGCGCGTGTTGATCGTGGATGATTTTATGAAAGCGGGCGGAACGGCCAAAGCGATGATCGACATGATGAAAGAATTTCGCGCGGATGTGGTAGGGGTTGGAGTTTTCATGGCGACTTCCGAACCCGCTGAAAAAATGCTTAAAGACTATGTTTCACTGCTCACTCTGGCAGAGGTTGACGAGGTGAGCAAAGAAATTCGTGTAGTTCCTTCAAATATTACCAAGTAACGCCAGGTCTAAGGAGGAAAGCTGATGGATAGAAAAATCGTATCAACATCTCAGGCGCCAGCCGCAATAGGCCCTTATTCACAAGCGGTTTTAACTGGCAATATGCTGTTCACATCCGGTCAAATCCCATTGACGCCGGATGGACAACTGGTAACGGGAGATATTCAGACACAGACGCACCAGGTGTTTAAAAATCTGCAAGCCGTTCTGCAAGAGGCCGGTATGACTTTCAAAAATGTAGTAAAAGCAACCGTTTTTGTGGCTGATATGAACGATTTTGCGAAAGTAAATGAGGTCTATGCACAATATTTTTCCGAGAAACCGCCTGCTCGATCAACAGTACAAGTGGCTCGGCTGCCGCGTGATGTAGGAATTGAGATTGATTTAATTGCCGTAAAGGAATAGCTTCGTATTGATCAGAGGAGTGTGCGGTCAGCAAGGCCGTACACTCTTTTGTCATTTAAAATCGATTTATGTCGCAAAATTTTTATTATCAGAATTGATAATCTAGGAAGGAAAATTTACAAGAATGATCGAACTTAATGGACAAGGGGGGGCCAGTTACATCAAGAAAGGGGTTGCCAAAGGGTGCAAATCACTGATGTTCGTTTAAGGAAAGTAAATACGGAAGGGCGGATGAAGGCGATTGCGTCGATTACAATCGACCACGAATTTGTCATTCATGACATCCGCATAATTGACGGAAATAACGGAATGTTCGTAGCAATGCCGAGCAAGCGAACACCGGATGGGGAATTTCGTGACATTGCTCATCCCATTTCCTCTGAAACGCGTAAAAAGATTCAAACGGCTGTTTTGGATGTTTACAATCGGGCCGAAGATGATGTTCAACCCACCGATGTCCTTGAAGGAGCATAGCATTAAATTTCATAAGCAGAACGGATGCCGAATCCCGCAAGAAGTTTTCTTGCGGGATATTTTGTATTACGATACAATGATGGGTGGATTTTATTGCTGGGAGACGGAGGAATTTTAAAACATGTCGATCAATGCCGTTGTATTGGCAGCCGGACAAGGAACGCGTATGAAATCCAGACGTCACAAGGTTTTACACCCGGTATGCGGCAAACCGATGATTCGCCATATACTGGATGCGCTTCAGGCGGCCGGAATTGAACGCCGCATTGTAGTAATCGGAAGTTTAGGAGAACAGGTTCAAACAGAACTTGCGGGTGAAGTGGAGTTTGTCTGGCAAAAGGAGCAATTGGGCACCGGCCATGCGGTGATGCAGGTAAATCCATTGCTGACAAACCAAGAGGGGATAACGATTGTTTGCAACGGCGATACTCCTCTCATTACTTCTGAAACTGTTCAACAATTAATTGAGCTGCACAAGCAACAAAATGCGTCCGCTACTGTCATGACCGGGATCGTGGAAAATCCGTATGGCTACGGACGGATTATCCGGGGACAAGACGGATCGGTACTGCGCATCGTGGAAGAAAAGGACGCCTCCGCTGATGAAAAACAGGTAAGGGAAATCAATTCGGGAACCTATTGTTTCAATACGCCCGACTTATTGCAGGCGCTTTCAAGTCTTACAAGCGACAACGCGCAAGGCGAATACTATCTGACAGACTGCTTGGATATTATGCGGCGGGGCGGCAAACGAATTGCTGCATTTGCTGTATCTGATTCTGATGAAATTTTAAATATTAACGATCGGGTGCAGTTAGCATCCGTTGAACAAATTTTACGGCAGCAGATTCGACTGAAGCATATGAGAAACGGTGTAACCCTGATGGATCCGGCAACTACTTTTATTGATGCGGATGTCCAAATCGGCCCTGATACCACGATTCTGCCGGGTACTCTGATAACCGGATTGACTGAAATAGGGGACGCCTGTACGATTGGTCCGAATACTCAAATTCATAACAGTTCGATTGGAAGTAACAGCACTGTCACTCAATCTGTTTTGCTCGAATCAAATTTCGGATCCGGCGTTCAGATCGGTCCGTTTGCATATGTGCGACCTGGTTCGCAGGTAGCGGATCAGGTGAAGATCGGCGATTTTGTAGAGATCAAAAATTCGGTTATCGGCGCTGGAACCAAAATCCCGCACCTTTCCTATATCGGGGATGCGGATATTGGCGCGGGAACAAATATTGGCTGTGGGACGATTACCGTTAATTTTGACGGAACGAAGAAATATCGAACCATTGTGGGAGAGAATAGTTTTGTTGGTTGCAACTCCAATTTGGTGGCGCCTGTCACGGTAGGGAAGGATACGTATATCGCAGCCGGTTCTACCATTACGCATAACGTTCCTGACGGGGCGCTTGCTGTAGCGCGTGAACGCCAGGTTATCAAGGAAGGATACAAGGCAAAATTAGAGGCCCGATTGCGTGATCGCAGCCCAAAAAGTGAGGGGTAAACGTGTACAAGGATAAAAAACTGAAAGTATTCACCTGTAATGCAAATCCTGATTTAGCCAAAGAGATCGTTCAACATCTTGGAATCGATCTTGGTGTTTCTCATGTCACTCGATTTTCCGATGGAGAAGTTCGCATCAAGTTGGAAGAAAGTGTTCGCGGTTGTGACATTTTTGTCATTCAGCCCACATCCGCTCCGGCCAATGAGCACCTGATGGAATTGTTGATTATGGTGGACGCTTTAAAACGTGCCTCCGCAAGCAGCATAAATGTGGTGATTCCTTATTACGGGTATGCGAGACAAGATCGGAAAGCCCGTGCACGTGATCCGATCACGGCCAAGCTGGTGGCCAATCTGGTGGAAACTGCAGGGGCTACGCGTGTCGTAACAATGGACTTGCATGCGGGTCAAATACAGGGCTTTTTTGATATTCCGGTCGATCATTTGTATGCAGAACCGATTTTGGCTGAATATTTTAGGGACAAGAACCTGAAAGACGTTGTGGTTGTCTCGCCTGACATGGGGGGCGTGACCCGTGCCCGCGGAATGGCGGAACGGTTAGGAGCGCCGATTGCTATTATTGACAAACGGAGACCGGAACCGAATGTTGCGGAAGTTATGAACGTAATTGGCAATATTGATGGAAAGACGGCGATTATGATTGACGACATTATTGACACAGCCGGTACGATCACACATGGTGCTAAGGCGCTGTTGGAGCTAGGGGCGCGGGAAGTATACGCGTGCTGTACGCATCCCGTTTTTTCCGGACCTGCCATACAGCGATTGAACGACTCTATTCTGAAGGAAGTAGTCGTTACCAACACGATTGCTTTGACCGAAGAAAAAATGAATCCCAAGATTGTGACGCTGTCCGTGGCAAAATTGATCGCGGATGCCATTTTGCGGATTCATAATGAAGAGTCGGTATCGTTCTTGTTCGAATAAACAACTGATGAGGTACACCGGTGGATCGTTGCCGGTGTGCTTCTTTTTTCACTATCGGAAGGTACAACTTCGAAGCAGGGTTTGAATCTTCCGTTTAATGGGAATCCTCTTATAGATAAAAACAGTTGGTGAAGGGATGAGTCCCTTTACCACCGTATTGGAGGGGTTGTAGTGGAACAACTGGCCATTGAAGCTGGTCTCCGTACCAAATTAACGAAATGCGAGCGCAATCGGATCAGACGGGAGGGCGGCGTGCCGGGTATTTTATACGGACCCACTATCACATCTACACCTATTGTCATTCATCCGGAATCGCTAAAAAAAATTGTGGCTCGCAAAGGTCACGGACTTGTCGAACTGAATCTTTCCGGCGAAACGGTTCATGCTATGATCCGACACATGGAAAGAGAACCCATTAACCGGAAAGTACTACATATTGATTTGTATGCCGTTTCCATGGATCAAATGATTGATGTGGAAGTTCCGATTTACTTAAATGGCCTTGAGGAAGTGGAAAAAAGGGACGCTATAATCCAACAGCAGATGCGGGAAGTGATTCTGCGCACCCGTCCGATGGACATCCCGGATCAAATTCTGGTCGATATTTCTTGGATGCATGCCGGCGACAACCTGCGTGTCAGGGACTTGCCGATTCCGTCCGGCAGCAAGCTGATTTCGGATCTGGAAGAGGTTGTGGTGGGAGTCATTCCGGCGGACAATGCAGAGCCTGATACAGAAATTGTTCCAAAGGAGCCGGAACTTGTGCATGATACAGAAGGACAAGGGGTAGGGGCACATGAAATTCCAGGGGCTCACGAGTAAACTGAATTTAGGAGTTTAACATAAAGGAATACGATGAGATCGCCATTTTTATGGGCGATCTTTTTTATTGCAGTCAAAAAAAGGTCTTTAGACCTATAAAAAAATAAATCAAAAGTCCTATGGATTTTGCTGAATCCAGTCTTTTCGCACCTGTTTCCCTTGCCATATCTGCATGTACATTAAAAGTAATGTGAATTCGACATGATTCGTCAGTTTTTTTGATAGGTATTTATAAATTTTTCCCTATCGACATAGAGGAAGGCCGACTCAAAGCGCGACATCCTTGTCGGTCGACGAAAACGCAACGTCCATGTTGCATCGTCGACACTAGACCGTCCATGGTCGTCGCACGTCGGTATCAGCGCATCCATGCGCAAGACAGCCTAGGCTCTCGCCTGTGCTTAGATTGGCGAAGCCAAGTTTTCTTTAGAGAGGAGGAAATCAGGATGTCTGTGGATTTAAACGAACTTGCAGTACAAGCCAAAACTTGTGAATATGCATTTCAGGAGACGTTAAAACGGGTAGAGCCTATGTGTCGTCGTATTGCTCATCGATATGCCTCTTGGATGGCCGACAGGGATGAAGTATTCCAATGGGCTCGGATTGAAGTGTGGAATGCGGTAAAATCGTTTGAAACCGGAAAGATGTCGTTTTTCTCTTATTGTAAACTGACTGTAGAAAACCATATCAAATCCAGGTTAAGACGGCTCTATGGCCAGGCCAATGTGCCAAATCGAACCGCCATGCGATTGGACGGTCCGACGGTCAATGAAGAGGGAACGGTCAATGACACCTCGTATATAGAGGGGGTTATCGATCGACCTAGCAAATCGACTTACCAAATCCTTTTACGTAAAGACTCTTTGCAAAGTATCCGTTTAATCTTAAAGAATGAAAATTTAACTCCGCTGGAATATAATTGTCTGGTATTATTCTATTTTGAAGAACGCAGTCATATGGAAATTCAATCTATTTTGGAGCTTCCCAGCCGCAAAGCGGTTGATAACGCATTGACTCGGGTGCGGAGGAAACTTGCCAAAAATGAAAAACTGCAGGAGATTTTTCAAGTCTTGAGTGCGCAAGCCGCCATGTAAAAGGGCGTTTACGATAAATTAGGGGCTACCTATTGTTTAAATGGGTGCCCCTATTCCTATTTTTACCTTTCTTCTTGCATTGATCCAAAAGGAAATGTACTCTAGTTAAGACGACCGAAACAAGGAGGTTCGTTTGGTGAGGATCATCTTCGGACTTGGTAATCCTGGCAAAGAATATCAATTCACGCGGCACAATGTCGGATTTGTTGCTGTTGACCATCTGGCGGATACATTAGGTATCGAAATCGCCAAATCAAAATTTCAGGCTCTTTATGGGGAAGGGTCCCACCAGGGAGAAAAAGTGGTTCTCGTTAAGCCCTTGACATACATGAACTTAAGCGGTCAATCAGTCAGACAGGTGCTGGACTGGTATAAGCCAACACCGTCGGAATGGGTTGTAGTCTATGATGACATGGATTTGCCGTTGGGAACTGTACGGCTTCGGGTAAAGGGAAGTTCGGGTGGGCATAATGGGATTAAGTCGATTATTTCAACAGTCGGTTCGCAGGAGTTTCAGAGAGTCCGGATTGGTGTGGGACGCCCTGCACCTGGCAAGACGGTAATCGATCATGTGTTAAGTTCCTTTCACAAAGAAGAGAATGCCCGGTTGGAAGAAACATACAAACAGACGACGGCTGCCTTGCATACATTTATACAAGTAGACTTTCAAACAGCTATGAACCGTTACAATTAGGTATGCCAAATCGTTTCCTCGTCCATACTATTCAGAAGAAATTGGAGGAGGAATCCCTTGTGCGATTGATCTACGTATGCCGGCACTGTAACTCCTATTTGGGCAAATTGGATCGGACGTCAGTAAATGAAACTCGCTTAGGACTCACTTCCTTGACGCCTGAAGAACAGGCAGATATAATATCGTATAATTTAAATGAGGATGTTGTTTACGTGAAAACGATTTGTGATTATTGTCAGGAAGCGATTGAAGCGCATCCCGAACTGGCGTTGCTTCATAATCCGCTGCAATGAGTGAAACAAACTGCAGAAGCCTTGGGTACATTGCCTGAAGGCTTTTTTGTGCTTTACGGGAGGGGTCAATTGTTGCATCCTTTGATTGATTTGATTCAAACGGATTCTGATTTAGGAATGATTGCAAAAGGATTCGAAAAATCATTGTCTGAACAATGGGTAACCGGGTTGAGCGGTTCAGCCCGCCATTTGTATACGGCTGCGTTGCATACTGTTCTGAGATCGCCCTTGCTGATCGTCACACATAATCTTCAGCAAGCACAACAGATTTATGAGGACATGTGTGAATTGCTTCCTGCAGGCGAGGTATTTTTGTTCCCGGAGAGAGAGCTGTCTTATTTGGATATCCTGGCTTATTCCCCGGAACAGGCGGCAACTCGTTTGAATGTGTTGGAAGGGTTGGTGCAGCGACAGGCTTCTATTGTGATTGCTCCGTTGGCAGCCGTTTACCAGCCGTTGCCAAACAAGCAAACATTTACCGAATCGGTCATTAAACTGAGCGTGGGTGATGAAGTAAATTTAGATTCGATTGTAGAGCGCCTCGTATACCTTGGGTACGAACGTTCAGAATTGGTTGAATCTAAGGGGCAGTTCTCCGTTCGGGGAGGCATTCTGGATGTATTTCCGTTAACGATGGAAATGGGAGTTCGCGTTGAATTGTTTGATGTGGAAGTGGATTCCATTCGTACGTTCGACCCGACTACGCAACGGTCACAAGAGAAACGGAATGAAATCTCCTTTTGGCCAATTCGTGAAGTTTTAATTAAAAAGGAATCATTGCAAAGCAAAGCAGACCAAATTTATGAGTTGCTGGATAAATATAAGAAAACGGTGCGAGAAAGCGAACGAGCTGAAAAATTGGAAAAGCAGATCGGCCGCGAAATCGAACTTATGCGGGAAGGAATCGTGTTTCCCGGACTTATTCGTTACCTGCACCTGATTGATCCGAGCGTCAGCAATTTACTGGGATACCTTCCTGCGGATGCGATTCTCGTTTATGATGAACCGACCCGCTTGCGGGAGACCGTACAGATTTTGGCAAAAGAGCAGGCGGAATGGCAAACGGCCGCACTGGAACAAGGCGAACTGATGCCTGCGATGATTCAGGATACGGATCGTTCCGCCCTGTTTTTTGAAAAAAAATGGAGACGTCTGTTTTTTTCCTTATTTCCCAGAACCATTCCCGGACTTACGATGCAGCAAGTGGTCCATGTTTCGGCCAAAGCCGGTCAGAATTTCCACGGACAGATGAATATTCTGAAAGGGGAGATGGAACGCTGGCGAAAAACAGGATCACGGGTGATCTTTCTGGCAGCGGGACCGGAACGGGCCGAAAGACTGCAGCGGGTGTTGGAAGACTACGGAATGGAAGCGGATTCTGCTTCTGATTTAAAGGGATTGGGGAAACGGCCGGTTATTCTGCATGCCAATTTGACCGGCGGGTTTGAACTGATTTCGTTTAAATTGGTAATTATTACTGAAAACGAAGTGTTTGCCAACAAAAGAAAAGCAAAGAAGTTTAAAGGATTGTCAGATGCCCAGAAACTGAAAAGTTATCAGGATCTCAAAGTCGGCGATTTTGTTGTCCATCTCAACCATGGGATCGGACAATATTTAGGGATTGAAACGCTTGTAATTGAAGGCAACCACAAAGACTACCTGCACATCAAGTACAAGGGGAAAGACAAGCTGTACGTGCCGGTCGAACAGATTGATCTCGTACAAAAATATATCGGGTCGGAAGAAAAGGAGCCGAAGCTGTACTCGCTGGGCGGTACCGAATGGGCGCGCGTCAAATCAAAAGTACAAAATTCGGTTAAGGATATTGCGGAAGACTTGATCAAGCTTTATGCCGCCCGGCAGGCTACACCGGGGTATGCGGCGAGTCCCGATACGCAATGGCAAAGGGAATTTGAAGCGATGTTCCCTTACGAGGAAACAGCCGATCAGTTGCGCGCAATTGCGGAAATCAAGAAGGACATGGAGACCCCGCGACCGATGGACCGTTTGCTGTGCGGAGATGTTGGGTACGGCAAAACAGAGGTGGCGATTCGCGCCGCTTTTAAAGCGGTTATGGATGGGAAACAGGTAGCGGTTCTGGTGCCTACGACTATTCTGGCTCAACAGCATTATGAGACGTTTAAAGAACGTTGTACCGGTTTCCCGATAAAAGTGGAAGTGATTTCTAGGTTTCGCACGCAGGCACAGATGAAAGCGGTTTTGAAAGGATTGTCTGACGGCAGTGTGGACATCGTGATCGGGACACACAGATTGTTGAACAAGAGTGTGAAATTTAAAGATTTAGGGTTGCTGGTAATCGACGAAGAGCAACGGTTTGGAGTCAGCCATAAAGAAAAAATCAAACAAATAAAAAACAACGTCGACTGTTTGACGCTGACGGCAACGCCCATCCCGCGCACACTTCATATGTCGATGTTAGGAATTCGCGATTTGTCGGTAATTGAAACGCCGCCGGAAAACCGCTTTCCTGTACAAACGTATGTGGCGGAATACAGTGACGTGTTGGTGCGGGAAGCGATTGAACGGGAATTAGGGCGCGGCGGGCAGGTTTATTTTCTTTATAATAAGGTCAAAGACATTGAAAAAATGGCTGACCATATCCGCACTTTGGTGCCGGAAGCGAGAGTCCTTGTCGGGCACGGCCAAATGGGGGAGGAAGCGCTGGAGCATGTCATGCTGGACTTCTTGGAAGGGGAAGCGGATGTGCTGGTGTCTACCACCATTATTGAAACCGGATTGGACATCCCGAATGTAAATACGTTGATTGTGTATGATGCGGATCATATGGGACTTTCCCAATTGTATCAATTGCGTGGACGGGTGGGACGGTCCAATCGGGTTGCCTACGCGTATTTTACCTATCAAAGGGATAAAGTGTTGACCGAAGTGGCCGAAAAGCGATTGCAGGCAATTAAGGAATTCACGGAGTTAGGCTCCGGATTTAAAATTGCCATGCGAGATTTGTCGATTCGCGGTGCAGGGAATCTATTGGGTGCTGAACAACACGGGTTTATCGCATCTGTTGGTTTTGATCTATACTCGGATATGCTCTCGCAAGCCATTCAGGAACTGAAGGGTGAGAAACAAGAAACGATTCCCGATCCGCAGGTGGAATTGGCAGTTGACGCTTATATTCCATCCGAATATATTCGGGATACGGTACAGAAGATCGAGATTTACAAAAAATTTGTGAGTGCCCGCAGTCTGTCAGATATTCGTGATTTGGAAGAGGAAATGGAAGACCGGTTTGGCGACATTCCACTGCCGGTTCGAAATCTGCTGACGGTGACTCAGATTAAGTCATACGCCCGCCAATTTGAGTTTCAATCGATTGTGCAGGACGGACACGATGTGGTAATGAAACTGTCGGAACGGCAAAATCAGTTTGTAAAAGGGGAGAAGCTGTTTGCTCTCACGCAACAGTTTCCGGATCGCGTGAAGTTGACCGCCGCCCCCTATATTACGATTACCCTTCGTGTGAAAGGGCTGAAAGACCACGAAGTTCTTGAGATGATTAAAAAGTTTTTGGAATCGTATCCGTCAGTTCTGAAAACGGAACAAGAACTGCAAAGAGCGTAATACTGCTTTTCAACACTCCGTGCCCCTGCCGGCCTCCAGCTGGCAGGGTTTTATGTGTTTCTGTACGAAACTGAATTTTTGGTGGTGGGTATATTCCCTACTTCTGGACAAATACTAATCGAACCTTCATCCCATCAAGAAAGGAAAACGAGCCAGTAAATCCCAATGTAATATATCGGACAATCGGACAAAATAATGGCAACAGGGCAGCAGCTTAACTGATGATCTCATCTGGCATAAAAACCTACACATCACGAAAGAGAGGTCGATTATCATCCATGAAGGCTACTGGTATCGTTCGTAGAATTGACGACTTAGGACGAGTGGTGATCCCCAAGGAGATTCGACGGACACTTCGCATCCGGGAAGGGGACCCGCTGGAGATTTTTGTTGATCGGGATGGAGAGGTAATTCTGAAAAAGTATTCGCCGATTGGCGAGTTGGGTGACTTTGCAAAAGAATATGCAGATTCCCTCTATGAAAGCCTTGGCCATATTACTTTGATTACCGACCGTGACCTTGTGATTGCGGTAGCGGGAACATCCAAAAAAGAGTTTATGGAAAAATCGGTTGGCTCCGATGTGGAGAAGGTAATGGAAGATCGCAAAACCGCTCTGATATCGAGCCCGGCAGAAATGTCAATTCTAAAAGAACGCACGGAACGGTTTACCTCGCGCGTAATTTCCCCGATCATTGCACAAGGGGATCCGATCGGTACAGTTGTCCTGCTCTCCCGTGACGAGAATGTGAAAATGGGGGAACTGGAAGCGAAACTGGCCGAGACGGCAGCCGGATTTTTGGCGAAACAAATGGAACAATAAATAGAAATAGAAATCATACAGTTTGGTTTGCAAGAGGGTGGTAATCCGCTCTCTTTTTTGCCTTGGGAAGCAAGTGACTGTCCTAGTTCAAATGCGCTTTGCATACATGTAAGTAGGCAAGCGGTTTGCTATAATGGACAGATCGAAGAGGTGGCAGACAAATGTCGGATCGGAATTTGTTTCTACGAGGCGCGTTTATTTTAGCGGTAGCCGGAATTGTTTCGAAACTGATGGGTTCGATATACACCCTTTTTCTGCAAAATATTATCGGGGATCGCGGGCTTGGACTCTACCAGATGGCGTATCCGATTTATTCCACGCTCCTGCTCTTGTCTACAGCCGGCATTCCGGTTGCTGTTTCAAAATTTGTGGCAGAGCATATGGCGCTTGGCGATTATCGTGGCGCCAAAAAAGTGTTCCGGGTGGCAAGTGTCATCCTGTTTATAAGCGGCATTCTATGTTTTTTTCTGCTCTGGTTTGGCGCAGAACTGTTTGCGCGAATTTCCGGCGATGAAGGGGCAAAGTTTGCCATTCAGGCGTTGGCGCCTGCTTTGATGGTTGTTCCTGTCATGGCTTCGATCCGAGGGTATTTTCAAGGATGGCAGCAGATGGAACCGACTGCCGTATCGCAGGTGGTCGAACAGTTGATCCGTGTGGCAACAATCATTGGCGCAGCCTGGCTGCTGCTCCGTATGGGGTACAGTGAGGAATGGGCGGCTGCGGGGGCTGCTTTTGGTGCCGTGACGGGTGCATTTGCCGCCCTGCTTGTTTTGGTTGGTTATGTATGGAACAATCGGGTTCTATTTCGCCATGATGTTCAAATGCCGAATCGTGTTCCGCCGCAGTCCAACCGAACCGTGATCAAAAAGCTGATTATGTACGCGATTCCCGTCTCGCTCGGGGCGCTGGTGGTGCCATTCATGAACAATGTGGATGTGATTACGGTAGCCAATATGTTAAAGCAGGCAGGCTACAGTCAGGATCAAGCGACTGAGCTGTTTGGACTTCTTTCCGGTCGCGCATTTAAATTAATGATGTTGCCGGCTACCATTGCAACTGCGATAGGTGTTGCGTTAATGCCTGCGATCGCCGGAGCGCTGGCGGTAGGTGAAAAGCGTGTTGCTTATCAGCGAATCGAACTGGCCCTGCGGTGGACAATCATTATTGGGCTGCCGGCGTCTGTCGGGCTGTTCTTGCTGGCCGAACCGATCGATATCACGCTTTTCAAAGACAGCTCCGGGACACCAGCTATTATGGCGATTTCGTTTGCTACTTTATTTTCCTCGTTGCAACTTACCACAACGGCGATTTTACAGGGGATTGGATATGTCTATCGACCGGTGCGGAATCTTTTGATAGGGGGTGTGTTTAAACTGATTTTTAATATATGGTTGGTCCCCAAATATGGAATCGAGGGGGCTGCCGTTTCCACTGTGCTGTCCTTTTCCATTGCAGCCCTGTTAAATTTCTGGGATATTAACCGGTTAAGCGGCCTTTCGTTTAATTGGCGACTGTTGCTTTGGGGTCCGAGTATTGCTACATTTTTAATGGGAGTTGCTGTGTTTGCCAGCCTGCGGCAGATGGGACCTTATTTTTTTACAGTCTTGCCGGAACGTTTGGCGGGTGCTTGCCTGACGCTGGCTGTGATTCTGTTCGCTTCCGCCGTTTACGGAATAGCGTTGTTGGCATCGGGCAGTTTAAGAAAGGAAGATATCCGTTCTATCCCGCGGATTGGGCAAAAGTTGGCGGATCTGTTTGCCAAAATCGGCTTGGTTCGTTAGCGTACCGACTGCCCGAAAGGTGCTTTTGGCAGACATCTTAAAGTTAGGGTAGGGGAGTGGTAGATTCACTAATGGCGACCATACAAATTGTGGGGCTTGGCCCCGGATCGTGGACAAGCATGCCGCTTGGCACATATGAACAGATTCAAAATGCGAAACCCCTGATTTTGCGTACAGAACGTCACCCGGTTGTAGAAATTTTGGCGCAAAAAGGGATCTCCTATCGTTCGCTTGACGAACAATACGAGCAGGCGGAAGACTTCGATTCCTTATATGAGACGATTGTAGAAATGCTGTTTCAGGAGGCGAAGGAGCAGGGAGAAATCGTTTACGCTGTACCGGGCCATCCGGGAGTGGCCGAACGTACGGTACAAATTGCTTTGCAAAAATCGGCTGGTGCGCAGGTGGATGTCGTGATTGGACCCGGGCATTCGTTTTTGGATGAATTGCTGCTGCGGGTGGGTGTGGACCCAACAGAAGGGCTGCTGATTCTCGATGGGACAAGCCCGCGGGCAGATCAGCTAAATCCGGCTTTGCATACGGTGTTTGTCCAAGTGTACAATCAGTCAGTCGCGGCGGACGTTAAACTTACTTTGATGGATGTATACCCTGACGATTATCCGGTGACGGTCACCCGAGCGGTTGGAGTAGAAGGGGAGGAACGAATCGAACAAGTTCCCCTGTATGAACTGGATCGGATCGAGTGGATTGACCATCTAACCACCTTATATCTGGCGAAGAGTGAAGAAGAACGAATCACGCACCGACAATTTTCAAAACTGGTTGAGATCGTACGCATTCTTCGTTCACCGGAAGGCTGTCCCTGGGATCGTGAGCAGACACACCAGTCCATTCGCAAACATGTGATTGAAGAAGCGTATGAAGTGGCGGAAGCCATCGATCTGGAGGATCCGGATGCACTCGCTGAGGAATTGGGGGATCTATTGCTGCAAGTGGCTTTGCACGCGCAGATTGCTTCGGAAGAGGGTACTTTTACAGTATTTGATACGATTCAAGCGATCAATGACAAACTGATTCGCCGTCATCCACATGTGTTTGGCGACAGACAAGCGAACGATGCCGAGGAAGCGGTTGTCAGTTGGGAGGAAACGAAGCGGCGGGAGAAGCAGGCAAAAGGGACCACCGAAAAGCTGCTTGACTCAGTTCCAGCCGGAATGTCGGCTATGCAGGTGGCTTACAAATTGCAGAAAAAGGCCGCAGAGGTTGGCTTTGAATGGCAGAGCATTGATGGGGTGCTGGACAAACTGCGGGAAGAATTGGACGAGCTGCAGGCCACGGAAGACAAGGCGGATGAATTGGGAGACGTATTTTTTGTTTTAGTCAATTTAGCCCGTTATTTAAAACTCGATCCGGAAGCCTGTTTGGCGAAGACAAATTTAAAATTCAGAAGAAGATTTGGTTATGTGGAAGAAAAGTTGGAAGAACAAGGAAAAAAATTAACGGAAAGCAGTCTGGAAGAGATGGATGAATGGTGGAATAAGGCGAAATTAGTCGAAAAAAAGTAGCGTTTTAGAAAAATTTACGACAAAATTGCAGGATTTTCTATTTAGCGCACGAATATGCAGGGTAGGTTTAGTTAAAAACCAAAAAATTCCTTGCATGGAAAGGAGATTTTTGCATGAACAAGGTAGAACTTATTGCTAAAGTCGCGCAAAAAACTGGTCTCAAGAAAAAGGATGCAGAAGCTGCAGTCAACAGCCTGCTCGACGCTATTGGCCAGGCACTGAAAAAAGGTGACAAAGTACAATTGATCGGTTTCGGAACTTTCGAAACCCGCAAGCGTGCTGCTCGCAACGGACGCAACCCGCAAACCGGAGCAGTGATTAAAATTCCTGCAACGAAGGTTCCGGCATTCAAGCCAGGCGCTAAGTTGAAGGAAATGACCAAGAAGTAAGAATATGAGGTTAGACAAATTTCTCAAAGTTTCTCGCTTGATCAAGCGGCGAACTTTGGCGAAAGAAGTCTGCGACAAGGGGCGTATCCAGATTAATGGACGCCCCTCAAAAGCGTCTTCGGAGGTAAAAGCGGGGGACCTCCTGAGGATCACTTTTGGGACCAAAATCGTCGAAGTCAAAGTACTGGCCGTTGCGGAACATGCATCAAAAGATCAAGCAGCAAACCTTTACATGGTACTTTCGGAAAAGCGAATAGAGGGAGATCCAAGCATGGACGATGAGGATGACGAAGCATAAGTCGTCCTCTTTTTTATTGTTCTTTCTTGTCCAAACTCTGCATAAAGTGACAGTGAGACAAGCGAATCGGTAAGTACGGCTGATTTTGCAGGACTCGCAATTTTGATGTGGAGGGATCCACCGTGGAGGAAAGATCGCGCACTCAACACAATCAATATGAGCGCCATGAGGTGACCATTTTAAATCGGCAAGCGATGCAGGTGACAGGTGTGGTGAATGTAGAGAGCTTTGATGCAAACGAATTTGTTTTGCAGACGGCTTACGGCTTATTGGTCATTCGAGGTGAGAATCTTCACATTCAAGCGTTAAATCTGGAAAACGGGATCGTTTCCATCGAAGGTGTGCTTTACGACATGGGCTATTTTGAGGAAAAGGCCTCCCCTTCTCAAAAGGCGAAAGGGCTCTTCGGCAAGTTGTTTAAATAACGAAGACGGCATGCTTAAATGAGAAAGGGGATTCCCAAGTGGCTCTTGAATTGCAATACATGACGTTATTGGCGATGAGCCTAAACGGCATCCTGCTGGGAGCCGTTTTTGATATCTGCCGGGTTGTGCTCAGACAATGGAAGTTTTTACGGTGGGCAAAACCTTTGTTTGATTTTTCCTTTTGGATATTTGCCTTGTTCTCCGTCTTTTCGAGCTTAATGTGGGCGAATAACGGGGAATTGCGGATGTATGTATTTGTGATTTTATTGCTGGGATGGGTGTTGTATCGAGTGTTGCTGCAGCGGATTGTTGTCGGCAGCACGGTCGGAATTATAATGGGGATCCGATATATTTGCGTAATGCTGTGGAATATTTTCGTAACGGTAGTGGTTCGTCCTGTTAAAACAGGTGGGCAAATTTTGATTCGTTTGTTTTATGCGTTTGACCGTCTGTTGAAATATTTGGAGCGGGTGATTCTTTGGCCGTTTCGAATCAGTTTACGCATCATTCTATGGCTGTTGCGCCCAGTTTTTCGATTGTTACGCCCGATTACAGATCGGCTTGCCAAAAGGCTCCGACCAATCAGTTCCCGAATGGAACACATTTGGGGGAAAGGAAAAGGAATTTGGGAAAAGTTGACGAATTGGTTATTGAATAAGGATGATCAAAATCCCAAGCAGTAACCAGGTGATTACCTTGAAAAAACGAATGGTGAAAAACTCGTCTGGTTCAAATGTGGTCTATGTGGTCCCAGACACCAAACAAAGCACGGCTGCCCCTGTACGCAAAAAAAGAAAGCCTACTGTCCGGATGCTTTTTTTAATTGTTTTTTCGTTGTGGGCAGCTTATACGTTTCTGTTTTCAATGCTTCCCAATAAGCTCCGTTTGGATCGCGAACATGCGGAACTGCAGCAGCAGTTGGAGCAAGCCCGGCAGACTGAACAGAAATTGACGCAAGATGTCAATAATCTGCAGAGCGATTTTTATATTGCGAGATTGGCGCGCAAATACTATAACATGATTAAAGAGGGAGAAGTTTTGTATCGACCTCAGCAATAGCTCCTTGACACTTTTTTTAACAGTCGCATATAATTTGAATTGGTAAAAACGGTTTTTATCATTTAAGGGGGAGCATTTTTTAAATGTCTATTGAATTAGGCAGCAAAGTGGAAGGTAAAGTCACCGGTATAACAAATTTCGGGGCGTTTGTGATGCTGCCGGGTGGGGTCACCGGACTCGTTCACATTTCGGAGATTGCTGATTCGTATGTGAAAGATATCAATGATTTTTTAAAGGTCAACGATACAGTAGTGGTGAAAGTTCTTAACGTCGACAAGAACGGAAAAATCGGACTGTCCATTCGACAGGCTGTTGATAAACCGGCGGAAACAGTTGGTGCTGAGCGGGAAAGAAGATCTTTCGGTCCGCGTGACCGTGGACCTCGCGAATCGGGAAGCCGGGAACGTTCCAATCGACCACCGCAAAAATCGTTAGAAGATAAAATTTCCAAGTTTTTAAAAGACAGCGAAGATCGGTTGACTGCTTTGAAACGGAACGAAAGCAAACGGGGCGGCCGAGGAGGCCGACGCGGCTAACGATAAAAAAAGCATTCCTGAAATCAGGGATGCTTTTTATTTGAGCGTATGTATCCACCCTCAAGAAGACAAACTACTTACAAGGGGGAATCCGGATGAATCACTATGTGAGTTCGTATATAGGAATTGCAATTGCGGTTGTACTGCTGCTGGCTATTCCGGCTTGGTGGATGTTCGCCAACTACCGGCGCCGTGAAAAAAATAAATAAAAAAGCTTCCTGCTTGTGAAGGAAGCTTTTTTATTTATTACGCAGCCCCTGGAGGAACGGTAGATGCTGCAATGCCTGCAACAACGAAAGCCACAAATGTCAGCAGCATGAGACCGGCCAAACCGAAACGTCTTTCACGGGCAAGAGATAGCATGGGCGGTACCGCCATAAGACCGAACAGAATAAGTACGATTGCGGTAAAAATCGGATGTAATGTCACTACACGTCACCTCAATTACAGGTTATCCACGAAACAACGAATCGATTCCATTATAGTCTCCAAAATTGCCCATGTCAAAATAAAAAGGGGCAAAGCCCCTGTGTTCACATAGCGTTCACATTTCTTCTGTATTTATAGAAAACCCGGTTGAGCATAATGACAGAATGTTTATCTCGCTCAGAAAATGCGCGTTGCAGTTGGTTTTTGAGCCAACTTGGCATATGTCATTCCCCTCCTTACGGTGCTGCTGGTTTTCTAGTATACGCGCCGCAAGGGGAAAAAGTGCCCAGTTTTAGTCGCAATAACCCTTCTGCTTCAGTTTGGCAATATGCTGTTCAATGACTTTGTCAATGTCCACACCATGTGTTTCTTCCAATACATACATCATGGTGATGCACGTTTGTGCCGTATCGGCCAATTCACTCGCGATATTTTCCATCACCTGCTCGTCCACCACATAGTTTTCTCCGGACAGATTTCGGAATTTCCCAATCGCTTGCGCCAATTCACCCGCTTCTTCCAATAGCTTGAGAGCGGTGGATTCCAATGTGGGAGTCAATTTGTTCAAACGGGGCAGGGTAATCGTTTTCATGTTCGATTTGTCCATTCAGCAGTTCCTCCCTTTGTCGGTTTGCGCCAACCAATCTGTTCTTCCAGTTGGATAAAGGATTCCTCTTTCATCTCGGTAAATGGGAGGACCCGAATATGGGCCCGTTCCAAGATGCGGACAGAGATTGGGCTGCGGCGATAGTCATTTTGGAACAGGACAGCCGATATGCCGTAATCGACCAACTCCTTTGCACAATCGGGACAAGGGAAATGGGTGACGAAGGCGATCCCGTTACGCGCTTTTTCACCTGCCCGCCGCAGGGCGTTTCGTTCCGCATGGAGCGTGGCTTTGCAATGGCCATGTTCATCGAAGTCGCATCCCACATCCTCACAATGCGGATGACCTGGCAAGGAACCGTTATACCCCAATCCGTGGATGATTCCATCCGGACCCACGACAACGCATCCAACATGTACCCGGCAAGTGGAAGCGCGGGCCAACTCAATTGCAATGTTCATGTAGATCGAATATTTAATCGGTCGCATACCTGTACGCTCCTGTTTTTCTGTTACTTTCTACGATACCGGTTTTCCGGTTTCCTGTCGACTGAAAAACAGTTTCGACATACATTCTTATACTTCCTTTTTGCGTGCAAGTCTGTCAACCTCTTTTTGGGCGATAAGAATTCATACATTTTATCTGATCGGCATCCGAGCATGCATACGTAAGCCAACTTGAGGAGTCGTTGAGAAAAGCAGGATCTTGTCGGAAAAAAGCTTGATTCTATCGCAGATTCTGACAAACTTTGTGAAAGAACCCTTGCTATAATGACCCTACTCAAGATTCCGTCAGGGGGAATTCGTTGTGTGGAGACGGTTTTGGCGATTGAATTGGCAGGCGGCTTCCGCCGTGGATGCGGATGTTGCGGAAATCAAGGAGCGTAACAGAATATTGCGACAGTGGACAAGCCTTACAAATTGGTGGGAATCAAAAGCTGTTGGCAGATCAAGTGCCGTATTGCTCTTGATCGCGTTTTTTCTGGGGCGTGCAGAAATTTTGGGTGAACTTACACCGTTCGCACTTGCTTTGTACGCCGTTATGCTTCGTTTGAAAAAGACACTGTCCCGAAATGTGATGATCGCCTTGTTATTGGGAGCGGCAACCGTCCATACGATCGGCTATGTAATCTCGCTGGTTGCTATGTTGGCCTTTTACCGAATTGTGCATGGGATGCTTTCGAGGCGAAAATCGCTCAGTCTAAACGCTTTGCCATTTGTGGTTTTTTTGGTGGACACGGCGGCCAGAATTGCGATTTCGATGGCTCGTAATGATATGTCTACCTATTCGCTGATGATGAGTCTCGTAGAAGGATTTCTGGCTATGGTGCTGAGTTTGATTTTTATCCAGTCGCTGCCGATTTTTACATTTCAAAAAGGCGTTAAGGAATTGCGCAATGAGGAAATTTTCTGTCTGGTTATCTTGATGACATCTGTTTTGACCGGTTTGTCAGGGATTCAAGTAGGGAGCCTGTCGTTTGAAAATATTTTCAGCCGTTATTTGATCATGCTGTTTGCGCTGATCGGCGGTGCTGGCGTTGGGACAAGCGTCGGCGTGGTAACGGGAATCATACTGGCGATGGCAAATTTGAACGCCATCTCACAAATTGGAATGCTGGCATTTGCCGGAATGCTGGGCGGGCTGCTGAAAGACGCGAAGAAAGTGGGGGTGGGTATCGGATTTTTGCTCGGCACCGGAATTTTGGCGGTCTATGTAGGGCAGCTTCCGGAGATTTTCACTGCGCTGCAGGAGACACTTGTTGCTATCGTGTTGCTGTTGTTTACGCCGAAAGGATTTATTGAACAAATATCCAGGTATGTACCCGGCACACATCAACATTATCTTTCCCAACAGGATTACAGTCGTCGGATTCGCGAATTGATGGCGGGACGAATCCGGGAGGTTTCCCATTTGTTTCAAGAGTTGGCGCATTCGTTTGCCCAGTTATCGTCCGGCGGCCGGAAAAGTCAGGACGAGGCGCTGAACGCCGCGCTTGAAGTGGTAAACAAACAGGTATGCACGACCTGTTTTAAACGGGAAATCTGCTGGGAGAAGGATTTTTACCAGACCTACCACGGATTTCGAGATACGATCGCATTAATTGAGGCGGAAGGAACGGTCACGAAGGACAGTATTCCAACGGAACTGCGTAAACGGTGTGTTCGTATCGAACAGATTTTGCCGGCTCTTTATCAGGCTACCGATTCAATTAAACGGGACATGCAGTGGCAGAACCGGCTTTTGGAAAGCAGGGAATTGGTGGCCGTACAACTGCAGGGTGTGGCGGATATTATGGAGGAGTTGACATATGATCTGACAAAGGAAAACCATATGTCAGCCGGACATGAAGAACACATTATAGCCGCCTTGGAACAGTTAGGGCTATCCATCCGATCGGTCGATATCATTTCATTGGAAGAGGGAAAAATAGAAATTGAAGTAACGCAGACAGCGGCGGTCGATAGGAATGAGTGCGAGAAATTGATCGCTCCTTTGCTGTCTGAAATTGTCGGAGAAAATATTACGGTCGCAGAGAAGCGGATTCACGAGGACAGCGGCTTGATGTCCATCTTCCGTTCGGCGCAGGTATACCGGGTCAACACGGCTGTGGCATCGGCCGCGAAAGACGGCAAAATCTTAAGCGGCGACTCTTTTACTACGTTGGATGTCGGAAATGGAAAATTTGCGGTCGCAGTGTCCGACGGCATGGGAAACGGTGAGCGGGCCATGCAGGAATCAAGCGCGGCGATTCGCCTTTTGCAGCAGCTTTTGAAAGCGGGCTTTGATGAACAGCTGGCTATTAAGACGGTTAATTCGGTATTGTTGCTTCGCTCAAAAGATGAGATTTTTACGACAATGGATCTTGCCTTGATCGATCAGTTTAACGCCAGAACGGAGTTTTTAAAAATCGGTTCGGTCCCTTCTTTTGTGAAACGGCACCACGAGGTGATCTCGATCCGGGGAGAGAACGTTCCGATTGGGATTTTGCAGGATATTGACATCCAGACCGTAGTGACCGATTTGCAGGAAGGCGATTTGTTGATTTTAATGTCGGACGGGATTTATGACGCCCCTAAACATGTAGATGATAAAGAAAAATGGCTGAGAAAGCAGATCGAGCGGTTTGACTCAAGCGATCCGCAGGTGGTGGCAGATTTGCTGGTAGAATTGGCTGTTCGCGTAAACCATGGAAAAATTGTGGATGATATGACCGTGTTGGTAGCGAAGATTGAAAAACATCATCCGGATTGGGCTACCATCAAATTGCCCGGCATGAAAAAAATCAGACGAAAAAAGGAGGCTTCTGCGCCGCCGATTCCGGTGCAAGGGCCGGACTCTACCTCTCTTTCATAAATATACAAGTCTATTGACTAAAAGTTTAACCGTCTCTCTTCCCGGACATACTGGTTACTAATCATAGATACAGGGAGTGGGAGCGATGTGGGAGCAAGTGGAACTGAAACAAATTTTGCTGTTGACAGACGGATGTTCCAATCTGGGCGGTAACCCGGTCGAGGTTGCAAAAGCGGCAAGTCATGCCGGGATTGCGGTTAACGTAATTGGCATTTTGGATGGCGGTTCTTTGGGAGAAAAGGGCCGTAACGAGGTGCAGGCCATCGCGGCAGCCGGAAACGGTATGAGCCAGTTTGTGGAAACGAAACATCTGGGGCAAACGATGCAAATGTTGACGCGCCATACGATGCAGGCAACGCTGCAACAAGCAATGAAGAAAGAGCTGAAGTCGATGATCGGTCGAGACATGGAACAACTTCCGCCTGAACGGCGAATCGACCTGCTTCATATGATTGACCGAGCGGGTGAACTGTCTGCTTTGCGGTTGGTTTTGCTGATTGACGTTTCTGCCAGTATGCGGGACAAGCTACCGCATGTTCGGGAAGCGATACGGGAGCTGGAGATTAGCCTGGAGGCCCGTAAAGGTGAGCACAAAATTGCGGTGATTACTTTCCCGGCAGGGGGCCAGGCAAGTAAGCTCCTATCCCATTTTTGCAAGAATCCGGGGTTGTCTGAGCTGGGAAGCGGACTTTCAGTCGGCGGGTCAACACCGACCGGACCGGCTTTATATGACGCGATCAGATTGCTGCAGAATGGGGAGGGAGCTTCGGATGTCGCAGCGAGCAGCTACGTGGTCTAAATTTAATAGCCGACAGGCGCCGCAAAGGCTGGGCGATACGGTATACGGAAGATGGAACGGACATGCTTATCAGTTGATTCGCTTGTTGGGAACGGGAGCAAATGGAACCGTTTGGTTGGCGCAAGAGAATGGGCGCAGCTACGCGTTAAAAATTTCAACAGAACCGACGGCCATTTCGTTGGAATACAGGCTGCTGAAGCAACTGCAGGAAAACTCGCCGCCAGACATTTTCACGGTCCAGGGAAGCCGCCTTGGGCCTTTTGTTTATGATTTGGATGATTACACTTCTGCTGACGGGCAATTGCATTATTTTTATGTGATGGAATACATTGCCGGGGTCCCCGCTCATCTCGACTCGAAACGGTCGGACGGAACAGCCGCTTGCCAAATCGTATGCCGTCTGTTGTTTTTTTTGCAGCAGCTTCATCAAAAGGGAGTCGCATTTGGCGATATTAAGGCAGACAACGTGTTGGTCAACCCTCGGAATGGGGAGGTTCGGCTGGTCGACTTTGGAGGCGTCACCCGTTTTGGGGAAAGTATCCGCCAGTTTACCGAATGGTATGATCGCGCGTATTGGCAGGCAGGTTCACGGCGGGCGGATCGGCAGTACGACTTGTTTTCCGTCGCTTTGTTATGGATTCAACTGCTTTGTCCGGGAATTGATAAAATCCGGGGTGGCGGCGTAAGAGGATTTCAACGTATCAAACGGACACTTGCTGCAAATGGGTTGAAAAATTGCATTCCCATTTTGGAAAAAACGTGGAAGGGCGGATTTCAAGATGCCGATGAAATGCGCGAGGCGGTGCAGCAGGCTGCCGCATCGCACGTTCAGCCAAAATTCAGAAAGAAAGTTGGCCGATTTTATCGAAAATGGGATGACGTTCTTGAGAAGGACTGGGATTGGACGCATTGGACAGTGGTCGGTTCCGTGGCCGTTTGTATGTCCGTGATTTTACGTTTGATTATGATAAAATAAAACTATGAGCAGAGATAAAGTAGCGATTCAAACGATGAATGTCTGTTTAAAAGCGGGGACCTTACTGCTGCGAAACGGGGCGGAAACAGCCCGGGTGGAGGAAACGATCGAGCGGGTTGGTCGGGCCAGCGGTATGCAGGTGGTATACAGTTTTGTGACGCCAACCGCCATAATTATCAATTTGATGACAGAAGAAGGCAGCTATACCCGATTAAACCGCATCACGGATGGATTGAGCATCGATTTGACAAAAGTGTCCAAAATCAACGAACTGTCAAGGCGATTTGAACGCGGCCAATTGTCTTTGCAAGAAGTAGACGAAGAATTGGACCAGATTGAGCGGGAAAAATCGGAATATCCCCTATGGATTCGCCAATTCTGCGCGATGGTGGCTGGCGGCGGATTTACGATGCTGTCTGGCGGGGGATGGTGGGATTTGCTGCCGGGGGCGATTTGTGCGGGGATGGCTCATTTTTTAACAGAACGTCTGGACCCGAGGATGCCCCGTTTTTTGGCTGTATCGCTCCAATCTTTTGCCGTCACGTTTCTTGCTGTGTTATTGGTAAAATCGGGATTTGGGGAAAATTTCTATCCGATTAATATCGGCGGACTGATTCCGCTTTTGCCAGGTCTCGCAGTTACGAATGCGGTGCGTGATTTGATGGCGAACGACCTCATATCTGGTTTGGCGAGATCGGCAGAGGCATTTCTGACTTCCTTTGCGATTGCAATCGGAGTGGCTCTCGTATTTGTTTGGCATATCGGAGGTTTGTCCGAATGATTATGAACCTCATATTGGCGTATTTAGGGACAGTGGCATATGCGATTATTTACCGGGTTCCGAAGCGGGCTTTGTTAACCGCAGGCCTGGTCGGAGCGGGTGCCAGCGCGATTCGGAGCGGCGTTGAACAGTTGGCATCGAGTGCGGTAGCAGGAGCGTTTTTAGGCGCTTTTTTCGTATCGATCGCAAGTGAAATGTTGGCGAGAATCCAGAAATTGCCGGCTACTGTTTTTATTGTTTGCGGCATCTTGATGCTGGTGCCTGGTATGCGGGCGTTAAGCGCGATGCGCTTTTTTATGGAAAAAGACTATTTTCAGGGAATTTCAAACGGAACGGAAACCTTTTTGATAGCGGGCGGGATTGCTGCAGGTCTAGTGGTTGGGGGTGCGTTGATGCGTTTTGGCAGGAGGCGGCAGCATGTTGCATAAAGTTAAATCTACAATTGAGGACAACTTCCTGTTTGACAAAGGAGAACAGATTCTTGTCGGCGTATCTGGCGGTGCGGATTCGGTTGCTCTTCTGTCTGTTTTGCACAAACTGGCTGAGCAGGAAGGCTGGCAGCTGCATGTTGCACATGTAGAGCATGGGCTGCGCGGGGAAGAATCGATTGAGGACGCACGATTTGTGGAAAAGCTTTGCGGTGAATGGAAGATTCCTTTTCACTTGATGCAACCGGATGTGAAAAAATATGCGGCTGAACAAGGCATATCGACGCAGGTAGCGGCAAGGGAGCTTCGGTACGCCTTCTTTCGGGACACTGCCAAACGGATCGGGGCATCAAAAGTGGCGCTGGCACATCATGCCGATGATCAGGCAGAAACGATTTTAATGCGTGTTCTGCGCGGCACTTCCGTAGCCGGTTTGACGGGAATTCCACTGCGCCGCAAGATGGACGGCATCGAAGTGGTGAGGCCGTTTCTTTACGTATGGAGGTCTGAGATTGAGGAATACTGTCAGAAGGAAAAAATTGTGTACCGTAATGATTCAACCAATGCATTAACCGATTACTTGCGAAATAAGATACGATTACAGCTAATACCACAATTGGAAAGGGAGTATAATCCGAATTTGCGGCGGGGACTGACGCAGCTGGGGGACATTGCTTCACACGAGGACTCGTACATGAATCAACAGGCTGAACTTATTTTTGAACAAATTGTTAAAAAAGGATTGGACAGTGGATGGTCTGTCGACAAAACGGGACTGTTGTGTCAACCGCTTGCTTTACAACGTCGAGTAATTACACTAATATTATATTATCTTTCTGGATGTACCATAGAGTGGGAAGCCAAGCACATTACCAGTATTATTGGGCTGGCCAATCACCCTTCTCCTTCTGCCCGGATCGATCTTCCTTTCGGTGTACGGGCGTGGAGGGAATATGATTTTATACATATTGCAAAGTCTCCTGTTTGGGAGATTCCCGCGCATCGAACAGAAGCCGCCTTACCTGTGCCGACATGGCCTGTCGATCAATCAAAAATGGTTTTTCCCTTTTGTTTTCCGGAGTTTTGTTTGAACGGATCGATTGAACTGTTGGAAGGAGCTGAGTCCCCTGTCGACCAATGGGAGGCTGTTTTTGATTATGATCAAATTCAGGACCGCAGCTTCTTGATTCGATCCCGCTTGCCAGGAGAATGGATGCGACCGATCGGAATGACAGGGCGCAAAAAAATCAAAGAGATCATGATGGAAGCGCGGATTCCTTTATATCGAAGGAATTTCTGGCCGTTATGGCTGATAGACGACCAAGTCGTGTGGGTGACTGGAATTCGTCGAAGTCAGTTTGCAGTTGTGGGTCCACAAACGCGAAGAACCGTTCGAATTCGCGTAAACCAGCAACAATTGCAGGAGGAAATGCCAACACAGGAGGATTAACAAGCAATGCGCGACGATATAGAAGAAATCATGTTCACCCCGGAGCAAATTCAAAGCAAAGTCGCCGAACTGGGGATGCAAATTTCCGATGATTACCGGGATAAAAACCCACTCGTTGTTTGTGTGCTAAAAGGCGCATCTTTATTTATGGCGGATTTGGTAAGAAACATCTCGATTCCGATCGAAATGGATTTTATGGCTATTTCCAGTTATGGGGCCTCCACCCAATCTTCAGGCGTAGTCCGAATCATGAAGGATCTGGAGACCGGATTGGAGAATAGACATGTGATTATCGTGGAGGATATTGTGGATACGGGGCTTACGTTGTCTTATTTGCGTGATTCCTTGTTAAGGCGTAACGCATCCTCTGTTCGTATCGTCACATTATTTGATAAACCCAGCGGTCGTAAAATTGAGATTATCCCCGACTACTCCGGTTTTCAGGTACCGAATGCATTCATAGTCGGATATGGGCTTGATTATTCGGAAAAATACCGAAATCTTCCTTTTGTTGGAATTTTAAAGCCCGAGATTTACAGTTAAGCAAATTGAAAAAAACGAGTCAGGTCGCTACCCTACAGTTTCGGTGACCGAGAGGAGGTAAGGGATGAACAGGGTTTTCCGAAATCTCGGATTTTATCTGATCATTTTTCTTCTGATTGTAGGAATTGTCAGTTTTGTGACGACAGGCAATCAGGGAACGACAGAGCAACCTTTCAACAATGTGGTTCAAGAGCTGCAGAAAGACAATGTGCAATCAATTGATGTTACGCCTGATGGGCTTACTCTTCAATTGAATGTTACGTTGAATGATGGCACGAAATGGACGTCCCGTGCGCTCGTAAGCGAAGTATTCACGGAAACGTTGATGAATTCAAAAGCGAAGGTAGTCATCAACGCTCCGCCTCGGGATTCCGTATGGATTACAATCTTTACGGGAATTTTGCCGTTTATCATAATGTTTGTCCTGTTCTTCTTCCTTTTGAATCAGGCCCAAGGCGGCGGTTCAAAAGTAATGAATTTCGGCAAGAGCAGGGCGAAGCTCTACACGGAAGAAAAGAAAAAGGTGACGTTTAATGACGTGGCCGGTGCTGACGAAGAAAAGAACGAACTGGTGGAAGTGGTAGAGTTTCTGAAAGACCCTCGCAAATTTGCCGCACTTGGCGCCCGTATTCCGAAAGGCGTTTTGTTGGTTGGACCGCCGGGAACTGGTAAAACACTGCTGGCGAGGGCGGTTGCCGGTGAGGCGGGAGTTCCTTTTTTCTCGATCTCCGGTTCTGACTTCGTGGAAATGTTTGTAGGTGTTGGTGCGTCCCGTGTGCGGGATTTGTTTGAGCAAGCGAAGAAAAACGCGCCTTGTATCATTTTTATTGATGAGATTGATGCGGTGGGGCGTCATCGGGGGGCCGGTCTTGGCGGCGGACACGATGAACGGGAGCAGACTCTAAACCAGTTGCTTGTAGAGATGGATGGATTTGGGGCAAACGAGGGCATTATCATTATAGCGGCTACAAACCGCCCAGACATTCTCGACCCTGCGCTGCTTCGACCGGGACGGTTTGACAGACAAATTACGGTTGATCGCCCAGATGTAAGGGGGCGCAAAGAGATTTTGCAAGTGCATGCGCGCAATAAGCCATTATCAGCTGAAGTAAATCTTGACAATATTGCAAAAATGACGCCCGGATTTACAGGAGCTGATCTGGAAAATCTGCTGAATGAGGCAGCCTTGTTGGCAGCCAGACGGAATAAAAAAGAAATCGACATGCCTGAAGTGGATGAAGCGATTGATCGCGTGATTGCCGGTCCGGAAAAGAAATCGAGAGTCGTTTCGGAAAAGGAACGGCGATTGGTGGCGTACCACGAGTCTGGCCACGCGGTAGTGGGTTATTTCTTGGAAGGCGCCGATGAAGTCCATAAAGTGACGATTATTCCGCGCGGCATGGCGGGTGGATACACCGTTATGTTGCCAAAGGAAGATCGTTGGTTTGCCACCAAAGGGGAAATGCTTGATAAGGTTTGTGGATTGCTGGGCGGCCGTGTGGCAGAGCAATTGGTGTTAGGGGAAATCTCTACGGGAGCTCACAACGATTTGGAAAGGGCAACTGGCGTTATCCGCCGTATGATTACTGAATTCGGTATGAGCGACAAGTTGGGACCGCTCCAATTCGGACACCGTCAAGGCCAGGTTTTCTTGGGGAAAGATATTTCGTCCGAACAGAACTACAGCGATGCGATCGCATATGAAATTGACAAAGAAATGCGTGCGATGATTGATGAATGTTACAAACGTACGGAACAAGTATTGACCAAGCATCGAGACAAGTTGGAACTGTTGGCGAAAACCTTGCTTGAAAAAGAAACGATTGATAAAGCCCAGATTGAGGCGTTAATGAAAGGTGAGACGCTACCCGATCAGGGACAGGAAAATTCAGATGCGAAAAATGATTCTCAGCAGGAATCTTGATTTTCGAGGAGAATAAAAAATTGGTGGTAATGAAAGCACCCGGGGAACCGGGTGCTTTTCTGGAAGCTGTCTGAAAAAACTCAAAACACGGGGTGTCGCGTGTGAAACTGGACCTTCGGGTGATTCAGCCGATTATTTTACGAGCCTTGCAAGAAGATATCGGATTTAGCGACATTACAACAAACAGTATTGTGGCGGCAGATAAACAAGCAAATGCAGTATTGGTCATGAAGGAACCAGGGATACTTGCCGGGTTGCCCGTTGCCGAACAGGTTTTTAAAACGCTTGACCCGGATCTTCGATTAAACGCCTTGGCGAAAGACGGAGACGCAATCGCATCCGGACAAGCTATCTTGGAAATAGAGGGTTCGGCCCGCTCCATGCTAACGAGTGAACGAGTCGCACTTAACTTTGTTCAGCGAATGTCGGCAGTTGCTACAAGAACCGCACGGTTTGTAGAACTGGTTCGTTATTACAATGCAAAAATAACAGATACCCGCAAAACAACACCGGGTTTTCGACTGTTGGAAAAGTATGCCGTTACAATTGGCGGCGGCAGAAATCACCGTTTCGGATTGTATGACGCCGTCTTTATCAAAAACAACCATATTCAAATTGCCGGTGGCATTAAACAGGCCATTATGTCGGCCCGGCATCAGATTCCTCATACAACGAAAATTGCCGTAGAAGCCGATTCGATGCAGAAAATAGAAGAAGCGCTCGAAGTGAAAGCGGATATTATTTTGTTAAGCAACATGAGTTTGGAAACGATCAGGGAAGCGGTCGATCTAATCGGGGGAAGGGCCATTACCGAGGTTTCTGGAGATGTCACAGAAGAGAACGTGGTAGATGTTGCGAAAACGGGTGTGGATTATATAACAGTCAGCCTGATTACCACTTCTGTGCGGCATTTAGATATTACGTTGGAACTTCGCACCGGTGAAACAAGTGATGAGAAAAGCTGACGTACGGGTTTGAATCAGGGGGGGTCACGTTGATTTTTGTAATTGATGTGGGAAACACGAATATCGTGTTAGGGGTATACAATGGGGATCAATTGGAGCACCATTGGCGCATTGCTACAGTTCGAGACAGAACAGAGGATGAACTGGGCATCTTTGTAAAAAGCTTGTTTACGGACAGAGGACTAAAGTTTACGGATATTGACGCGATTGTTATTTCATCTGTAGTTCCACCGCTCATGTTTGCATTGGAACGGATGTGTGACAAATATTTCGGAATCAAGCCGTTGGTGATCGGGCCTGGAATTAAAACAGGACTGAACATTTCCCTGGAGAACCCGCGGGAAGTGGGGGCTGATCGGATTGTGAATGCAGTCGCCGCTCTGGAAACATATGGTCCTCCGTTAATCGTCGTGGATTTTGGTACCGCTACGACCTTCTGTGTTTTAAATGAAAAAGGACAATATCTTGGGGGACCGATTGCGCCGGGTATCGGAATCTCCACGGAAGCTCTTTTTCAAAGAGCCGCTAAACTGCCACGGATTGAAGTAGTGCGTCCTTCTTTGGTGGTTGGACGAAATACGGTTACCAATATTCAATCAGGTGTTTATTACGGGTTTATTGGACAGGTAGATGGAATTGTACACCGCATTAAGGAAGAGCTTAATCTCCCTTTTACGGTGATTGCCACTGGCGGGTTTGCCAAGCTGATTGCGACAGATTCCTATACGATTCAGGAAGTTGATCCTTTTCTTACTTTAAAAGGGCTTCGACTGATTTGGGAACGAAATCGGTAACCTACCGACACACGAAGATAGAGCGGGAACAGACTTGTTTTCAGCTCTGTTCTTTTTTTAAGGCTGTCAAGAAAGCCTTCTCTACTCTTCATTCCTTCTTTCTGAAGGGGCGTCGGCAAAATGTTTCTTTACTAAACGGGCCCGGGTGATGACTGTTTCACCAAATTTGTCTTTTAAACGGTCCACGGTCTCTTGCAGATGATGGTTTTTGTCGGGGGCTTGATCAAACAGATTGGCCTGTACATGGCCACGTTCAGCGATTAGACTGCTGGTTGAAATGCCGATCAGGCGTATTCTGTCTGTAGGACGCAATCCGCATTTTTGCAAAAGTTGTTTTGCAGCCTGGTAAATTTTACTGCCTGATTGGGTGGGTTCCGTCCAAGTATGGCTTTTGGTAGTCGTTTGAAAGGACGCGTAACGCAGTTTTAAGGTGATGGTTTTCGCTTCCATGTGTGATTGACGAAGCTCCCGTGCCACCGTTTCTGCCTGCTCAAGCAAGCTTGTATGCAGAAATTCTATATCTGTCACATCTTCTGAAAAGGTAACTTCCTGCCCGATTGATTTTCGTTCATGATAAGGCTCGACGGGGCGGGGATCGATCCCTTGCGACAACTGGAAGATATGATCAGCCAGATGACCGATCGTACGGCGCATTTTTGCCAAATCCATGGCGGCGGCGTCGCCGATCGTACGGATACCCAATCGATTCAGTTGAGCGGCCGCCTTTTCCCCTACGCCCCAAAGCTTTGAGATTGGTAAAGGGTGTACAAGGTTCTGGATGTCTTCTTCTCTGATGATCGTAAAACCATCTGGTTTATTCAAATCAGATGCCAGCTTGGCGAGAAATTTACAGTAAGAAAGGCCAACCGATGCAGTAAGTCCTGTTTCCTGTCTAATTTCATTCTTGATTTGCAAAGCGATTGTTTCAGCGGGTCCAAACAGTGTTTCGCAGCCGGTTACATCGAGAAACGCTTCGTCAATCGATAATCCTTCCACGAGCGGTGTGTAACGGTGAAAAATGGCGAATACCTGACGTGAAACCGATCTGTATTTTTGACCGTTGACCGGTAAATAGATGCCCTTTGGGCAGCGGCGTTTTGCCTCCGACATCGGCATGGCGGAATGTACTCCGAAACTTCTTGCTTCATAGGATGCAGTCGAGACGACACCCCTTGCGCCGAGTCCCCCAATAATAACAGGCTTCCCTTGCAAGGACGGATTGTCTCTTTGTTCAACAGCTGCAAAGAAAGCGTCCATATCGACATGCAGAATACAATTTCGCGAGGCCATTTTTCTCCTCCTGTACAGGTTGTGTCTGTATACTTCTTTCCGGATTAAGAAAATGCTACCATATACTAAGAATTGAGAACAGCAGGAGGTCAGTATGAATGATTATATTGTCCGTGCCACCGCGTTGGAGGGACGGATTCGTGCATTTGGCGCAGTGACTACTCAACTGGTGGAGGAATTAAGGCAACGTCATCAAGCCACTCCGGTTGCAACAGCGGCGATGGGCCGGGCGGCTACCGTCGGGGCTGTTATGGGGCTAATGCTAAAAGGAGATAACCGGTTAACGATTCAAATTAAAGGAGGCGGACCAATCGGACAGATCATTGTCGACGCGAATGCCAGAGGGGAAGTCAGGGCCTACGCCAGCAATCCTCATGTAGACCTGCCCTTAAATTTGATCGGGAAGTTGGACGTGGCGGGAGCGGTGGGTACAAACGGCTTTCTAAACGTGATTAAGGATATGGGATTGAAGAATCCCTATCAAGGTTCTGTGGAAATCATCTCGGGGGAACTGGGAGAGGATTTCGCCTATTATTTTTCACAAAGCGAACAGACTCCCTCTGTTGTGGGAGTGGGTGTGTTGGTAGATCGCGATTATACGGTAAAAGTGGCAGGCGGTTTTATTTTGCAGCTGCTGCCGGGTGTTTCAGGGGAAGACGTCAGTTATATCGAAGAGCAGCTCTCGAAAGTCCCTGGCGTTACATCGTTATTGTCGGAAGGAGCAACACCGGAACAAATTTTGGAAAATCTGATTCCGGGCCCGGTCAAATTTTTGGAACGGGAGCCTGTACGTTTTCAGTGCACCTGCAGCCATGAGCGGTTGGAAAAAGTTTTAATTTCGTTAGGTGAAGGCGAGTTGCAGTCAATGATTGACGAAGATCAGGGCGCGGAAGTGGAGTGTTCCTTTTGTAAAGAAAAATATTATTTCTCGGATGAACACTTGATGACATTAATTGACCGCATAAAAGAAAAGTAGTAAAATTTGATAAAACCAATTAGTTTAATCGGAAATGGAGGAACCCAAAATGAAAATTGCGAATTCGATTGCGGAACTGATCGGCAATACCCCCATCGTAAAATTGAACAAAGTAGCTGGACCGAATGACGCGGAGATCTACCTGAAACTGGAATCTTTCAACCCGGGCGGCTCTGTAAAAGATCGGATCGCGCTTTCGATGATAGAAGAGGCGGAAAAAGAGGGATGGATTAAACCGGGTGACACGATTGTGGAACCGACTTCGGGCAATACGGGCATCGGCTTGGCTATGATGGCGGCGGCAAAAGGTTACCGGGCCATTCTGATTATGCCTGACACAATGTCTGTAGAGCGGCGAAATCTGCTTCGCGCATATGGTGCAGAGTTGGTTTTGACACCGGGAGCGGAGGGCATGAAAGGTGCAATTGCCAAAGCGGAACAATTAAAAGCCGAGAATCCGTCCTATTTTATTCCGCAGCAATTTAAAAACCCGGCCAATCCGAAAATTCATCGGGAAACAACGGCGCGTGAAATTATTACGGCGATGGATGGGAAAGTCGACGCGTTTGTAGCAGGTGTTGGGACAGGCGGGACGATCACAGGTGTGGGCGAAGTGTTGAAACAACAGATCGGGTCGCATGTACAAGTGGTTGCTGTTGAACCGACTGCTTCCCCCGTATTGTCCGGCGGGCAGCCAGGCCCCCACAAGATTCAGGGAATTGGCGCTGGCTTTGTTCCTGAAATTTTAAATCGTGAAGTCATTGATCAGGTCATAACTGTCGAAAACGAAATTGCTTTTGAATATGCGCGCAAAGTGGCGAAAGAAGAGGGCGTGTTGGTGGGGATCTCATCCGGCGCCAACATTTATGCCGCGCTGCAGGTGGCTAAAAAACTGGGTGCTGGCAAACGTGTCGTGACTGTCGCTCCGTCGACGGGTGAAAGATATCTGTCCACTCCTTTGTTCCAGTTTGAGTAATAGGCTGTTACTATTAACAGCAGCAAACCGCGAGTGCCATTGGCATTCGCGGTTTTTTCAGTGATTGAAACTATTTGGTGAAACGAATATGATTGAACTTAATTATTCAAATCAGTGTGTCAGCAAACGATTCATGGGGGAATACGTAATGGAATTTAATCCTTATTTGGTACATATCGAATCGGAACAACATCTGCTGCAGGAAATGAGACAGATCGGATCGACCGAAACGGGCAATCATATTATGGTTAAAAAAGGGCAAACTGTTGTGATTCGAGTGGATAATGTAGGGTTGAAAGCGGCCAATTTGCTGAAACAGGAAATGTTGGCGGTCGGCGGCGATGCGGCGGTGCATCGTGATGTGGCGGCTCTTTCGATTGAACGTTCATCGATGCTGTTGATGGGCACAAAGCGTCAGTTTGAGTTGTTGCTGCCGAAACTAAAACTACAACCTTTCGGTTTAAAACGGCTTGCTGTGGAAATGGAAGAGGTGTTGGTACAGGCAGGAGAGCGGTCGGCTCATAAGCGGAAAGGGTCCCTGGTCTGCGGTTCCTTTGAACTCCCTTTGGGGGAACGTACACTGATTATGGGGATTTTGAATATTACGCCTGATTCCTTTTCGGATGGAGGACGTTATATGAATCTGGAGGCTGCTGTCGAGCATGCGCACCGGTTGACGGAGGACGGGGCCGATATCCTTGATGTGGGAGGCGAATCGACACGTCCAGGCCATCAGCCTGTGGATGAAGAGGAAGAACTGCGCAGAGTGATTCCTGTGGTTGAGCGTTTGGCAAAGGAAGTCAAATTGCCAATTTCCATTGATACATACAAGTCAAAGGTGGCCAAAGAGGCTGTTCAAGCGGGCGCACATATTGTTAACGACATTTGGGGATTCAAAATAGATCCGGATATGGCTCGTGTATGCGCCGAGTTGGATGTGCCGGTTATCGTCATGCACAACCGGGCAGAGCCTTTTGAGACGGATGTGATGAACGGTTTGATCCGGGAAATGCGTGAGTCGGTGGCTTTGGGTCTAGCTGCGGGTGTGAAAAAAGAGCGGATGATTCTGGATCCGGGCATCGGATTTGGCAAGACGTACGAGGACAATCTGTTGGTATTACGGCACTTGGCCGATTTTTGCGGATTGGGGTTTCCGGTATTGTTGGGTACTTCGAGAAAATCGGTGATTGGCCACTGTTTGGGGCTGCCCGTTGAGGAGCGAATGGAGGGAACTGCCGCAACGGTTGCCTTAGGTATTGCGAACGGAGCGGATATCGTACGGGTGCATGATGTAAAGCAGATAAAAAGGGTTGCATTAATGACGGATGCTCTGGTACGCTGAACAAGGAAATTTCTTCCTGAAATAAGGTGATTACGTTTGGATAAAATAATTCTGCATCGAATGGAATTTTACGCCTATCACGGGGTATTTGAGGAAGAGAGCAAACTTGGCCAGAAGTTTCTGGTTGATTTGGAACTGTCAACTGAATTGTCCAGAGCCGGACAAACGGACAACCTGAAAGATACATTAAACTATGTTCATATATACGAGATTGTCAAACAAACGGCTCAAGTTGAACGGTATCGGCTCATTGAAACGGTGGCGGAAACGATTGCTTCCCGTATTTTGAACCGGCTTTCTGCCGTTCATTCGGTTCAGGTTACGGTTACGAAAGTTACGCCTCCTCTGGAAGGGATTATGGGAGGGGTATCGGTTCAAATTTGCCGCTCAAAAGGAGATTCCTTATGACGGACCGAGGCAGTCAATTGGATGATGCGGCAACGTCCCCGATTTTTGTGTCCATGGGATCAAACTTAGGAGAGCGAGAAGCCTATTTAGCGTCCGCTTTGCACTCGCTTTCCCTACGGGGAATCAGCGTTTTGGAACAGTCCCCCGTTTATGAGACGAAAGCGGTCGGGATAGAAGACCAGCCGGATTTTCTGAATATGGTGATCCGGGTACAAACCGATCTTGCACCGCACAACCTATTGAAAAATTTGCTGCAGATTGAAGCGGAACACGGTCGGGTTCGCGACCTGAAATGGGGACCGAGAACACTTGATCTTGACCTGCTTTTTTATGGTAAACTAGTAGAACAAAGTGATGATTTGATACTGCCGCATCCACACATGCACGATCGAGCGTTTGTACTGTTGCCGCTGCAAGATTTGGCGCCTGATTGGGTACATCCGTTGCTGGGGAAAACGGTTCGGGAGATGGTGGCAGATGTATCCGGAAAGGGAGGTGTACGGCGATGGGAGAAGCCCTTGGCAAACGGGTGCGCGCCTACCGAAAGTTAAAACATTTGACGCAGCAGGAGTTAGCCAATTTGCTGGGTGTTTCGGTGGCCATTGTCGGTGGTATTGAACGCGGAACGCGTGAGCCTTCACAAGATATACTGACGAAGATATCTCATGTATTGGGTGTTTCAACTGATGAATTGACAGGAAACCATGTATAGAAATTGGTATTGAGCGTAGACACATAGCGTGGTATACTACAAATTGGTCAGCACAGGCAGATTCGCCTGTGCTTTTCATTGCATAATGAAGATGAACTATTGGAGGTGGTTGTATGGCGTTTAAAATTGGCGAAGTGGAGATGGAGAATCAGGTGGTATTGGCACCGATGGCGGGCGTCTGCAATCCACCGTTTCGTAAACTTGTAAAAGAAATGGGCGCGGGGTTGGTCTGTGCGGAAATGGTTTCGGACAAGGCGATTGTTCATGGAAATGAGAAAACCCGTCTGAAACTTGGAATCTTGCCTGAGGAACACCCGGTTTCTCTACAGCTTGTTGGCTGCGATATTGAATCGATGGTCAAAGCGGCCGAATTGGTGATGCAGCAAGAGTTTAAGCCGGATATTATCGATATCAACATGGGCTGCCCGGCTACCAAGATTCATAAAAATGGATCAGGTGCCGCGTTGGCGCGCGATCCTGAAGTGGCGGGGCGAATCATTGAAGCGGTTGTTAAGACGGTTGACCGGCCAGTAACGGTGAAATTTCGCAAAGGCTGGGATGAGCAAAACATCAATGCGGTACAAGTTGCGAAAGCGGCCGAACAGGCGGGAGCCAAGGCGGTTGCCGTGCATGGACGAACGGCGAGACAGCTGTATACCGGCCGGGCGGACTGGGACATTATTCGCCAGGTGAAGGAGGCTGTTTCCATACCGGTGATTGGCAATGGAGACGTTACCACGCCGCAGCTTGCACAAGAAATGCTGCAATCGACCGGTTGTGATGCGGTCATGATTGGCCGGGGTGCACATGGAAACCCTTGGATTTTTAAGCAAGTGGCGCATTTTTTGGAGACGGGAAAAGAGATTGAACCACCATCGGCGGAAGAACGAATTCGTGTTTGCCTGCGCCATATGGATCTGTTGATCGAGCATAAAGGGGAATTCATCGCAGTCAAAGAAATGCGGAAGCATGCTGCCTGGTACATTAAAGGGTTGTACAATTCGGCTGAATTGCGCAATTTGATCAATGAACAGGCAACACGGGACGGCATGCGGAAGACGCTGCTCGATTATTTGGATTTTCTGACACAAAAAAATGTAGCCGTTTAAAAAATGGAAATTCTGTAGTTCACCTCAAGGTTTGGGGTGAACTTTTTTTGTGCATACTTTTTGAAAACATCCATTTTGGGGGGGCCTGCCTATGAAGCGGGTAGTCAGCTTGAGTCTCGGTTCGGCAAGCCGAGATCACCGAGTGGTAGCCGATTTTTTGCAGGAACAGGTTGCTATTGAGCGGATTGGAACGGACGGCGATCGCGCCAAACTGATTGAATTGATTCGTCAGCTTGACGGTTCAGTTGATGCGTTTGGCATGGGCGGAATCGATCGTTATATTGTAGTGAACCAAAAACGGTTTACGTTTCGGGAGGCGGAGCAAATTGCCCGCGCTGCCAACAAAACCCCAATTTGTGACGGAAGTGGTTTAAAGGACACGCTGGAACGGGTAGTGGTACACCAATTGGCGGACGATCCGTTAATCCGCTTGCGAAGGAAAAAAGTTCTGCTGGTGAGTGGCGTTGATCGGTTTGGAATGGCGGAGGCGCTGGTGGAAAATGATTGCGAAGTCGTTTTTGGCGATTTGTTGTTTGGATTAGGGATCTCCGTGCCGATACGGTCGCTTGCCGGATTGGAAAGAGCGGCTCGAATTTTGGCGCCGATTTTGACCAAACTGCCGATTCGATACTTGTATCCCACGGGCGAAAAACAAGAAACGATTAAAGGTTCCCGCTTCTCCAAATACTATCTGGAAGCGGACGTGATTGCCGGCGATTTTCACTTTATTCGCCGGTACTTGCCCGATCAGCTTGCAGGAAAAATTGTTTTAACGAACACAGTCACGGAACAAGACAAACAATTACTGAGAGAACGCGGTGTTTCCTGTCTGGTCACGACCACACCGCACTTGCAAGGCCGCAGTTTTGGGACGAACGTAATGGAGGCGCTTCTTGTGGCGTTACATGGCAAAAAAGGGCCTCTTACGAGTTTCGAATATTTACAGATGATCGAACAACTACAGCTGCAGCCGCACATCGAATGGTTCCAGCAGGCCGAGAGGGCAAGCGTTGACAGTCGGTACTTTTTGCCAGTATAATGAAAAAATGAAAAAATACCAAGCACTGTCACGTGGATGACAGTGCTTTCTGCCTATTTCTACACGTATTAGGCAGGTCGGAGTAAGGAGCGCGGGTTGTGTCTGAAAAAGAAGTCGTATTGACTCAAACAGGTCTGAAAAAATTGGAAGAAGAGCTGGATTTGTTGCGCACCGTCAAGCGGAAGGAAGTGGCGGAACGAATCAAAACCGCCATTGGATTCGGTGATATTTCGGAGAATTCCGAGTATGAAGATGCCAAAAATGAACAGGCATTTATTGAAGGAAGAATTATCACCCTTGAAAAAATGCTCCGTAATGCCCGAGTCATTCTTGAAGACGATGTGGACACGAATGTTGTTAGTGTTGGATCCACCGTTCAGTTAAAGGACTTGGAATTCGGAGATGTTGTGGAGTACACCATCGTCGGTTCGGCAGAAGCGGATCCATTGGAAAACAAGATATCGAATGAATCTCCCGTGGGGCAGGCTTTGTTAGGTCAGAAAAAGGGCCAGGTAATCGATGTTCAGGTGCCGGCTGGTGTAATTCAATACAAAATACTTGAAATTAAAAAAAGCTAACCGAACGAATAAGTGAACAGCTTAGTAAGGGGTAGAGGGAATGGCAGAACAGGATTTTCAGGAATTAAGTGAGGTGCAGCGTGTTCGCAGGCAGAAGCTGCAAAATTTGTATGCGCTCGGCGTAGATCCGTTCGGTGAAAAATTTGAGCGGACTCATATGGCGTCTCAAATCATTGAATTTGCAAAAGACAAAACAAAAGAACAATTAGAAGCCGAAACTATTGAGGTTTCCCTAGCGGGTCGGATTATGCTGCTCCGTCCACAGGGAAAGGCCGCTTTTGCCCATATTCAAGATTTGAGTGGACGAGTACAGATCTATGTGCGGCAGGATACGGTCGGTGAACATGCCTTTTCTATTTTTCAGGAATTAGAGATGGGCGACATTATCGGAATCAGGGGTACTGTTTTTAAAACAAAAACAGGTGAACCTACTGTAAAAGCCAAAGAATTGGTCGTTTTAACAAAAGCATTAAACCCTTTGCCGGAAAAATACCATGGATTAACCGATGTGGAGCTTCGTTATCGACAGCGGTATGTTGACCTAATCGTAAACCCGGAAGTTCGGGACACTTTTATTGCCCGATCCCGCATTATCCAATCGATGCGACGATATCTTGACGATGCCGATTTTCTGGAAGTAGAAACGCCTACTATGCATGCGGTTGCCGGCGGTGCTGCAGCAAGGCCCTTTGTTACTCATCACAATGCGTTAGATATGCAATTATACATGCGGATTGCAATTGAATTGCATCTTAAACGTCTAATAGTAGGTGGGTTGGAAAAGGTATATGAGATTGGACGAGTCTACCGAAACGAGGGCATTTCCACAAGACATAATCCCGAATTTACGATGCTGGAACTGTATTGGGCATATGCGGATTTTCAGGACATTATGGATTTGACGGAAAATTGTATCGCACATATTGCGCAAGAAGTGCTGGGAACCACACGGATTGCGTATCAGGGGCAAGAAATTGATTTGACTCCCAAATGGCGGCGGGCTTCAATGGTGGAGCTTGTAAAAGAAGCGGTAGGCGTTGATTTTCAGCAGCACATGTCTATTGAGGAAGCGCGTGGTTTGGCTGCAAAACATGGAGTGAAAGTAGAACCGCACTATTCGATCGGGCATATTTTAAATGAGTTTTTCGAGACATTTGTAGAAGAAAAATTGATTCAGCCGACTTTTGTTTACGGCCATCCGGTCGAAATCTCTCCGCTGGCAAAACAAAGCAAGCAAGATCCAAGGTTTACGGACCGGTTTGAACTATTTATCGTAGGCCGCGAACATGCGAATGCGTTCACTGAATTGAATGATCCGATTGATCAGCGTGAACGTTTTGAAAAACAGTTGGAGGAACGCGTAGCGGGCAATGACGAGGCGCATGAAATGGATGAGGACTTTATCAATGCGCTTTTATATGGAATGCCGCCTACAGGTGGATTAGGGATCGGCATTGATCGTTTAGTCATGCTGTTGACCGATCAGCCTTCCATACGGGATGTTCTTCTGTTCCCTCTGATGCGGGATCGATAATGAATTTTTGGGTTGTCTCGGAAGCAGATTTCGTGCTTCTGGGACAGCTTTTTTATTGGATCTGATAAGATTGTTTGTAAATATCAGCTTTTTGGACATAGGGTAAACAGTATCCGATCTGATGCTGTTTTTTGTATTTGTTTGTATAGAATAACTAATTGAATTAGTGGTTTAAACGTGATAGTATATCATTTGTCGTTGTGAAACGGCGGCTTGATGGATCGGGTTACTGGATTTACCAGTTGCGGCTAACGGTCAAATGTGATAAGATAGCAATTGCCGCCGCGAGTGAGCGGCACGAAAAATGATAAAAACTTCCACTTGTTTTGGGCGTTTGAATCTGTTAAGATCATGTTTGTCGCTGCTTTTGGGAAGCACAACGAGTCGTTCTTTGTACCCAAAGGGCACAAGCACCCGAGGGGCACAAGCAACGCTAAGCACAATTAGATAAGGAAACCCCGCTAAGAACGTTGACATCCATGTCAACACGCGGGATAGATCATCCGTGATCTAAGTCGTTCTTTGAAAACTGAATCGTGTAGGGAGCCAGATTGATTCTTAAGGAAATCCCGATTCCTGTGGAACGGGATCCATTCACAGTAAGTGCTGAAGCACTAACTGTTCATTGAGAGTTTGATCCTGGCTCAGGACGAACGCTGGCGGCGTGCCTAATACATGCAAGTCGCGCGGGCGGAAAGAGAGCTTGCTCTCTGGAAGCCAGCGGCGGACGGGTGAGTAACACGTGGGTAACCTGCCTGACAGACTGGGATAACGCCTGGAAACGGGTGCTAATACCGGATAATCAGCCTTTAGGCATCTAAGGGTTGTAAAAGGTGCTACGGCATCACTGACAGATGGGCCCGCGGCGCATTAGCTAGTTGGTGGGGTAACGGCTCACCAAGGCGACGATGCGTAGCCGACCTGAGAGGGTGAACGGCCACACTGGGACTGAGACACGGCCCAGACTCCTACGGGAGGCAGCAGTAGGGAATCTTCCACAATGGGCGCAAGCCTGATGGAGCAACGCCGCGTGAGTGAAGAAGGCCTTCGGGTTGTAAAACTCTGTCTTTGGGGACGAATGGCTGAGAGAGGGAATGCTCATGGCGTGACGGTACCCAAGGAGGAAGCCACGGCTAACTACGTGCCAGCAGCCGCGGTAATACGTAGGTGGCAAGCGTTGTCCGGAATTACTGGGCGTAAAGCGCGCGCAGGCGGCCATTTAAGTCTGGGGTGAAAGCCCGGGGCTCAACCCCGGGATGGCCCTGGATACTGGATGGCTTGAGGATCGGAGAGGCAAGGGGAATTCCACGTGTAGCGGTGAAATGCGTAGAGATGTGGAGGAACACCAGTGGCGAAGGCGCCTTGCTGGCCGATAACTGACGCTGAGGCGCGAAAGCGTGGGGAGCAAACAGGATTAGATACCCTGGTAGTCCACGCCGTAAACGATGAGTGCTAGGTGTTGGTGGGGTCCACCCATCAGTGCCGAAGTCAACACAGTAAGCACTCCGCCTGGGGAGTACGGTCGCAAGACTGAAACTCAAAGGAATTGACGGGGGCCCGCACAAGCAGTGGAGCATGTGGTTTAATTCGAAGCAACGCGAAGAACCTTACCAGGGCTTGACATCCCGCTGACCGGTTTAGAGATAGACCTTCCCTTCGGGGCAGCGGAGACAGGTGGTGCATGGTTGTCGTCAGCTCGTGTCGTGAGATGTTGGGTTAAGTCCCGCAACGAGCGCAACCCTTGATCTGTGTTGCCAGCATTGAGTTGGGCACTCACAGGTGACTGCCGGTGACAAACCGGAGGAAGGCGGGGATGACGTCAAATCATCATGCCCCTTATGTCCTGGGCTACACACGTGCTACAATGGGCGGAACAACGGGAAGCGAAGGAGTGATCTGGAGCGAAACCCTGAAAACCGTTCGTAGTTCGGATTGCAGGCTGCAACTCGCCTGCATGAAGCCGGAATTGCTAGTAATCGCGGATCAGCATGCCGCGGTGAATACGTTCCCGGGCCTTGTACACACCGCCCGTCACACCACGAGAGTTGGTAACACCCGAAGTCGGTGAGGGAACCTGAAAGGGAGCCAGCCGCCGAAGGTGGGATCGATGATTGGGGTGAAGTCGTAACAAGGTAGCCGTATCGGAAGGTGCGGCTGGATCACCTCCTTTCTAAGGAGCTCGAAAGAGCACAAGCACGAACACACAGGCTTCTCTACACGATTTGGTTTTGAAGGAACGACAGCCTTCGAGAGAAGGAAGAGTTTCTTCAGGTGGAAAGATTTGAGGGTTGCGGTCGCACATGCCACCGTGATATCAACATCTTCCGTTGAATTTTGTTCTTTGAAAACTGGATAGCGAATATGAGAAACGAAAAATTGCGAGGTAACTCATCTACCGGCCAAAGTGAAGTGAAGCGTTGGAGCAACACCGAATACTTTGGCGGGGACCCAAAGAGATTGGGGAGCGAGTATACAATTCACAATTAGCTGGGAAGATACCGAGTAAAACCGATGTAGATGATTAAGCTACAAAGGGCACACGGAGGATGCCTGGGCGCCAGGTGCCGAAGAAGGACGGAGCGAACGCCGAAACGCCTCGGGGAGCCGTACGCAGGCTGAGATCCGGGGATATCCGAATGGGGGAACCCACTGGACGTAATGGTCCAGTACCCGCTGTTGAATCCATAGGCAGCGAGGAGGCAGACCAGGGGAACTGAAACATCTAAGTACCCTGAGGAAAAGAAAACAACAGTGATTCCGTCAGTAGCGGCGAGCGAACGCGGAGAAGCCCAAACCAACCTGCTTGCAGGTTGGGGTTGCGGGGCGTCTCATGAGGAGTTACAAAATGGATGTGTAGGAGAAGCGGTTTGGAAAAGC